>DUVD01000109.1 GCA_012841225.1 Fibrobacter sp. | reverse complement strand
AATTTTTAAACTAGCAAAAAAAACGCTATTTAACCACGTTCTAAAACCAAAAGCATCTCTAAATGGGGCGTGTGAGGGTAAAAAGCAAAGCCCTCTACCGTTTTTATTTGAAATCCTGCATTTTTAAGTAATAGCGTATCTCGAGCTAAAGTCACTGGATTACACGAGACGTAAATTAGCTTTTGGATTTGCCCCTCACTTATGGCCTTCAATGCGTCTGCAGGCAAACCGGTTCTGGGCGGATCAACAATCAATACGGCAGGTGCACTCATCGTGTTCTCTGAGAGCCACTGTTCGGCAGGTGCTGTTACTTGCTCAGCACTCTTTTTTAAATTTAACTTTGCGTGACGCAGACAATATTTATCGCGCTCAACGGTGGTAACTCTAGAAAAACGATCTTCTAAAAGACTCGCAAAAAAGCCGACGCCACTAAAAAGATCAATCAACCACTCCCCCTCAAAAGCGAGAGTGCGAACACGATGAACTAAAGTAGGCAGTAAAGATAAGTTAGACTGAAAAAACACCGAGGCATCCATCGATATGGAACGATCCAGGACGGAAACACTATTGTCTGAGTACAAACGCTGTTCTTCAGGTGTCATTCCTTTATAATAATAAGAAACGCGGCCAGCACCATTATCAAAAAGCTGAAGTTCTCGCGCACGTATTTTTTTGATGTTTTCTTGATGCAAAAATTCATTTAATGATTGAGTTAATACTGGACATTCATCAAATGAAATAAGACGATGCGAGTTTTCGGCGCGAAAGCCCCAGCCCTCTGGGCCTCTAAAAACGCGGGCTCGGTGCCTATAATGCCAAGGTTCGCCGTGATGAACTTCAAAAGAATCGGGTAAAGAGGTTTTTCCTATTCTTAAAAAAGTTTCTTTGGCCATTTCTGCCATAAATTGCACTTGAGATCCTAAGGATATATGCTGCAGTGAACAACCACCGCATTTTTCATATAAAGGGCACTTAGGTTTTATCCTTAAAGGACTAGCCTCCAAAACATCAACTATTTTCGCCTCGGTATAATCTTTAGCTTCTCGAGAAAGAGCCACACGAACTCGCTCACCAGGCAAAGCTTGAGAAACAAAGCAAACTCGTCCATCTGAAAGTCGACTTAAGCCCACTCCACCTTGAACCATTTTTTCGATCACTAATTCCACTCGTTCACCACCTAAAAAGGACGATTTAATAAACAACGACTTAATACAAAATCAACTGACACAAGGTCAATTGGCTTTTCGGTGCAGGCGGGAATACGCTTTTTGCAGCGGGGAGCAAAGCGACACCCCGTTGAAGAGGGAGCGGTAGAAACCCATTCTCCATCTAAAATTTCTGGTGGGGCACTTCGATCTAAAGTGGGGATACTTTTAATAAGCGCTTCGGTATAAGGGTGTTTAGGAGACGCTAAAACACGAGAAACCTCGCCCATTTCCATTACTTGCCCTAGGTACATCACTAAAACGCGATCGGCAAGAGCGCGAACTACCTGCATGTCGTGAGAAATAAAAATCAAAGAAATACCCTCTTGACGTCGAATTTCATCGAGGACTTGAAGCACTTGAGCCTGCACCGAAACATCAAGGGCACTCGTGACCTCATCGCAAATCAATATTTTAGGAGATAACACAAGCGAGCGAGCGATCCCGATTCGCTGACGTTGGCCTCCAGAAAAAGCATGAGGAAATCTAGAAAGAACGTCGGTAGATAGGCCTACTAAAGCTAGTGTTTTCTCGATTTTTATAGCCGATTCCCCCCTAGAAAACCCACGCGCTAAAAGAGGATATATTAAAATTTCAGAAATGGTTTGCCTAGGATTTAAACTAGAAAATGGGTCTTGAAAAACCATTTGCATTTGAGAGCGAATTTGTTTTAAATCTTTTCGAGAGGCAGGATTTAAGGCTTCTCCAAAAAGAGTTAGTTTTCCTGCGCTCCAAGGAGCGAGGCCGACCAAAGCTTGAGCCAATGTTGATTTTCCACAGCCAGACTCCCCTACAATGGCTAAAACCTCGCCTTCAGCAAGCGAAAACGACAAGTCTTCCACTGCTGTGAAGAAATGTTGAATACGGCCCAAAACACCACCTCGTAAAGGGTAGCGAACGCTTAACCCATTTACTTTGAGAGCTTCAGTCGTCATTAGGTGCCAATTCAACGTCAAACGAAGACAAGGTTTCTTGTATTTTTTGTTCCGTTTCGGTTAAAATCTTTCTGCATTGACGCAAAAGCACCGTTGCACGCTCTACCTCAGAAGCCAATTCATCTATTCCCATATCGGAATCATCAATACGGGTTAGGATTTCTTCTAAAGCAGTCATAGCCGTCTTATATTCAAAGTTTGCATTACTCATAATACAGGAATATAGTTAGATTT
>DUVD01000108.1 GCA_012841225.1 Fibrobacter sp. | reverse complement strand
TAATGCGAAGCGCCATTGAATACGCCATCAAAAACAATCGAAAAAGTGTCACTATTGTTCATAAGGGCAATATAATGAAGTTTACAGAAGGCGCTTTTCGCGATTGGGCTTATGAAGTGGCAACCCAAGAATTTGGAGCAAAAGTCATTGGTAAGGGCCCCTGGTGTGAAATTCCAGAAGGCAAACCAGGTGCTGGAATGGTAATCAAAGACAGTATTGCCGATATCGCTTTACAACAAGTGCTCACTCGCGCCGAGGAATTTGATGTAATCGCCACACTTAACCTCAATGGAGATTATTTATCGGATGCTTTAGCCGCTCAAGTCGGTGGAATCGGCATCGCGCCAGGTGGCAACATCAATTACGTAAGCGGCCATGCTATTTTTGAGGCCACGCACGGCACTGCTCCTAAGTATTCTAATCTCGATAAAGTCAATCCGGGTTCTGTTGTCCTTTCTGGCGAGATGATGCTTCGTCACTTAGGCTGGACAGAAGCTGCAGATCTTGTTAATAAAGGTCTTTCGGGTGCTATCCAATCCAAAAAAGTCACTTATGATTTAGCTCGATTAATGGACGGTGCCACCGAAATCGGTTGCATGGCCTTTGGTGAAAACATTATAAATCACATGTAATAAAACTATGGGCTTAACTGCTGTATTTACTTTAATCATTGCATTCATTATTGGGCGTTCCTTTTTGTTAAGGTGGCGAGCAGGTCGCTTAGATGCTACGGACTTTCAAGAATTAGACCCAGAAGTAAAGCTGGCTGTTCTAAAAGAGAGGCTCTTAGAAAAGCCTTCCGAAAGGAACCTGCAAAACATTGAAGAATATGCCAAAACGCAAGGCATTTGCGTTGACGCCGATTTTTATCGTTCTTTAATTAAAGAGCAAATGCGCCTGCCCAAAGAAAAAGAAGCCATGGCTTTAGACAACGAACTTTACGAGAAGCAAACGGCGTGGATCGACTCCATTCCTCCCTTCGAAATACGGTTTGCTGCTGAAGCCAAAGAAAAAGGCGATTTAAATGCTTATATCGATTGGTCTTTAGAAGCCACACTTCGCTATTATTCCGATAAAAAAATCGAGTCCACCTTGCGGGGACTCGAAACGGTTTATCCTAAAGCAGCTGAACTCTTAAAGCATTATCTCGAGTTCAAAGAAATTCGAGATAAAAGCGATGCTTCGGACTCTTCATTAGAAAGGCTACAATCAGAAAAACAAAAATGGATGGACGCTGTCATTAAAACCAGCGCCAAGTAAGCCCAAAGTTCATGATGTCGCGGTATTGGCTGTTTTCACTAAAGTCTTTATCGTAGGCGAGATCGATTCCGATAGACAACTCAAGAAATGGCGTGATTGAAATTTGAAGGGCGTTTTCCCAACGACCATCGATTTCTTTGACTCCTTCGAAATTAACGAAGCCCCAGAGTCTCGTTTTAAAACTCATGATTTGTGAGAAGGCGTATTTGAACTCGGTGACGCTTTCTAAACCGGGTTCATCTTTAAATGATTCAAATTTTGTGGTAGATTCATCATCTGCATAGCCATATCCTTTGGAGATGGTCATTCGATTTGCAAAAGCTAAACCCTGAGAAAAGTTTTCATTTGGAATGTATTTTATACCAACAAACTGTGTTAAGTAACAAGGGTCCATAAAAGTAGAAACAGGCGTTTGGGTTGAATCCGTGTATTCATAACCTTTTACAAATTGAGTTTCGTAACGGACACCAGCATAAGGCTTGAATTGTTTATACACATTAAAATCAACTGAGCTTTCAAAGAAGATCTTGTCTTGGGATTTACGCGTGCCAATGCCTTCGGAATAAGTTTGACCCCAAGCAAGATTCAAGACGTTGCGCCAATCGACAATCGCCCACTGGCCTTTAATGTCGGCATCATATTGAAGTTGCCATGTATTTGTATTGGTGCCACCGTCTTTCCAATTGGAAAAGTGATTGCGTGAATACTTTGCCGTCGCGACAACATCCGCTTTCCAGTTTTCGGGTAGGGCGCCAGCAAACATGCCATCACCTTCTGCAAAAGATAGTGAGCTAAAGCCCAGCAAAAAAGCGAGCGCGATATAGATTGAACTTTTCATAGTGATTCCTTTTAATAGTTGAAATTAAAATAATTATTTTTCAGTTTATTTCAAATCAATTGTGTTTATACGCACAAGTTAAAACCCAGTTTTTGAAGAATATCGCGATTATCTTCATTGTAAAGATCCGCTTTTAATATAAAAGCAGAAGGTTCCCGACGAATAGGGTAGTTTTTTCGAAACTCTTCAAATTGAGCAGGCGACCGTTTTAGCAATGAACTATCTCGATTAATATCATAGGCTTGCTTGTAAACAGAGTGTAAAAACTCTAGTTTTTCGGTTTCAAAAACTCCTGTGATAGCCGGACTTTCGGGTGGATCTAGTTTTAATTGGAAGGCTTTTAACTCATCTATTCTAAAGTACTGGGCTAAAGCACGGACAACTTGAATTGAGGCATTCACTTTGCCATCCAAACTGTAACCGGCAATATGAGGCGTACCTATTAACACTTGTTTAAGGAGCGTTAAATCTGGATTGGGTTCACCTTCCCATACGTCTAATACAGCACCAGCAATCGTCTTGCTTTTTAGGTGATAAGAAAGCGCTTCATTGTCGACTACAGGCCCCCGAGAAGTGTTGATCAAGAAAGCATTTGAACGCATTCTTTTGATTTCAATATCGCCAATCCGATGATGAGTGGGGTGAGGCCCAGCCGTCGTTAAAGGCACGTGTAAAGAAACAATATCGCTTTGATCAAGGATATCATCTAAATTTGAAAAATCAGAGTTTTCTTTTTGTGCTGCAAGCGGGGGGTCGCAAATTAAACAACGCATTTGTAAGGCACTTGCTAATCGATGCAAGCGAGAGCCAATGGCTCCAGCACCTACAATCCCTAAAGTGGTTTCTTTAAATGTCTTTTTAGTTTGCAAAAGAATTTCAAAAATGGCTGCCAAGACGTATTGGCAAACGCTATTTGCATTACAGCCCGCGGCGTGCATCCATTCAATTTGATTTTCTTTTAAGTAGACTAAATCTAAATGATCCGTACCAACCGTTGCCGTTGCGACAAAACGAACACCCGTATTTTCGAGTAGAGCTTGATTGCAGAGAGTCCTTGTGCGAACGATAATGCCGCTCACCTCTTTAAGATCTTGAGAAGTAATTTCACTGCCTGGCAAGTAAGTCACGCGAAAAAATGGTTCTAATACACCCCGAATAAAGGGAATTGCGTCATCAATAACGATATGCAAACGGCGAGCCATTATTAGAATATAGTCTTTCTATAATTAGTTTGAAATGAAGAAATGCTTTTACTTGATCCTATTGTGGAGCTGTTTTAGTTTCGCTACAAAAAACGCTAACCCTAACCCCTGGACGGCTGAGTTTGGTGTTTCCTATGGAAGCCCATCGCCTCTGTTTTTAACAGCAGGGCTTAACTACCAGTTATCCGAAAATTGGGGTGCCTTAACTCGCTTTGAGGGCTTAGGCCTTTATCAAAAAACGAATTACTTTTGGTGTGGTGCAAGAGGCGCTTTGGGCGTTTCACTTTTTAGAAAAAGCTCCTTTTTTTTAGAAGGAAGTATTAGCGGTGGTTACTTTTACGCCAGGGCTCCAAACTACATTCATCAAGCGTTTAACGAGATCAATGAAGGGCATTATATTTATGAGTTTAATTGGAAGGAAGTACTCGATTTATCGACCGAATTGGGCGTGCACTTATGGGGTGTTCATTTAAGAGTGGCGTTCCCTATACTCATTAAAGGAAACGCCTCTGATTCAAGAATTTGGCGGATCGGTTACCTTTGGTCGTTTAATTAAAAAACGCCTAAGGCTTGTCTAACCAAAGCCATCGTCTCTTTAGACTTAACCCTTGCTTTTTCTGCCCCATAGGCCAAGATTTTATCGATCTCTTCTGTATGAGAACGCAGGTGAAAATAACGTTCTCGAGCTGGCCCTAAAGCCTCCTCTAAAAGAGCTTGTAACTCTGCTTTGGCGTGCCCCCAACCTAAACCACCGGCGCGGTAACGGCTAGCAAGACTGGCTGCTTGCTCTGGAGAGGCAAATAATTTATACAAGGCAAAAACATTACATGCCTCTGGGTCTTTAGGCTCTTCTATCGATTGCGCATTCGTCACAATTTTCCCAATCTTTTTCTTTAGGGATTTTGGGTCGAGAAATATTTCAATTGTGTTATCGTAAGACTTGCTCATCTTGCGACCGTCTAACCCCGGAATGACATCGGTTTCTTCTTGTATTAGTGATTCGGGAACGGTTAAAATCTCGCCAAATTTTTTATTAAATCGCATAGCGACATCTCTAGCAAATTCGACATGCTGTTTTTGATCCTTACCCACAGGAACGACGTTAGCATTGAACATCAAAATATCTGCGTCCATAAGACATGGGTAGGAAAAAAGCCCCATGTTGATATTGCTGTCAAGGTCTTCGCCTTTAGCTTCGTTTTTAGCGACACTATCCTTATAAGCGTGAGCTCGATTCATAAAGCCCTTAGGAGTAAAACAGCTCAATGCCCAGCTTAATTCAAAGATTTCTGGAATATCACTCTGTTTGTAAAACAGGCCTTCTTCTGGGTTTAAACCCAAAGCGAGCCAAGTAGCGGCGACTTTATAAATGTTGTCGCGCATGGTGTTTCCGTCTTGAATGGTGGTCAAAGCATGATAATCCGCAATAAAATAAACGGTTTCATAATTTTTCACTAAATCAAGTGCAGGGCGAATTGCCCCTAAATAATTCCCCAAATGAGGGGTGCCTGTGGGCTTAATGCCTGTTAACGAAATAGGTCTCATTTTATAAATTTAATATTTGCATGCGCTCTCTGTTTTTAAATACAATCTTTTTTACTAGATTCTTTGTTATTGTGAGCTGCGAACACCAATATACTTTAGTCGACAACGAATCCTCCCTGCAACTTCTATTGCAAGATTTGGATTTGTATGATATAGCCGCCGTCGATACCGAAGCAGATCCTATGTTTCATTATTCTGTTCGCCTCTGTTTAATTCAAATTACGATTGGCGATACACATTGGTTAGTCGACCCTTTAGCGGATATCGACCTTGCGCCTATTTTTAAAACAAAAGCCATGCAAAACATTATTCTGCACGGAGCCGACTACGACTTAAGACTCCTTTGGCAACGTTATAATTATTCTCCTGTCGCTGTTTTTGACACCATGATCGCCGCTAAGTTTGCCGGCGAAGATAGGCTCGGGCTCGCTGATCTTGTTTTTAAATACTTTAACATGTCGCTCGAAAAGGGAAACCAAAAAGCAGATTGGACTCAACGTCCTTTACCCAAAGACATGTGCCACTACGCGATGCACGACACCGTTTTTTTGCATGAGCTCTGTGCTATTCTCGGCGAAGAGCTCCAAAAAAGAAATACCTTTTCTTGGTTTACGGAAACTTGCGATGAGTTACTCGATCACGCCAAAATAAAAGCACCACCCAAAAAAGACCCTTGGCGAATTAACGGTTCTAGCCGGCTTTCTTCTAAGTGCCTAAATTTGCTCAAACACCTCTGGGAGTGGAGAGAAAAAGAAGCTGAAGAAATGGATCGTCCTCCTTATAAAGTGCTTTCTCCAGACTTAATGCTAACCATAGTAAAGCATCTTTTTGTTTTACCTGAGTTTGATTCGGAAAAACTACCTCGGCTTCCACGAAACTTTAATGGTAAGCGCTTAGAGAGTTTTAATGCCATGTGGGAAGCTGCCTTTTTGGTTCCAGAAAAAGAATGGCCTGCCATGTATTCGAGACCCGCACCTCCGCTAATCACACCAAACGCGGAGTTACTAGATGCTTTAAAAAACTGGCGCGACGAAAAGGCTGCCACGCTAAATCTCGATCCTTCAATGCTTGCCAATCGAATTCAACTCATTGCCCTATCAACTCCAGGAACTTCATCTTGGGATGAACGCTTTAACAATGCCCATTTTATGATTTGGCAAAAAAACATATGGAATGAAATTTTACAGAAACACTTGAAAAAAACACAGGAGAAAACAGATGCTTAGAAATATAGGACTATCGCAAATACTGCTCTTACTATTGCTGTTTATCTTGGTGTTCGGGTCAAAAAAGATTCCCGATATTGCAGAGAGCATTGGTAAGGCTCTAAAGAAATTCAAAAAAGCCTCTCAAGATGCCGAAGAAGATACTGTCACAAAAGAGGAGTCAGAAAAAATAGATAAGCAAGATGACGAGCTTAAATGAAAATCGCCCTGTCTTAAAAATCTTTCAGGAGCTTCGCTTTAGACTTCTGTTATGCTTTTTCGTTTTTATTGTTTGTTTTTTTGCTGCTTTTTATCTTTCTGATTCTATTTGGTTTTTTTTACACTACCCCATTAAAGACATTGCTCAATTAGAACTTATTAACTTAACTCCTGTTGAGGCCATTCAGGTTGATTTTAAAATGGCGGGAATGGCAGCTCTTCTTTTAGCGGCTCCTTTTTGTTTTTATCAGTTTTATGCTTTTTGCGCTGAAGCCCTATACCCCACAGAGAAAAGCACCGTGTTATTTTCTGCAATGGCTTCTTTTGTCTTTTTCTGCTTGGGAATTTTCTTTGCCTTTTACACAGTACTTCCTCTTTTGCTTAGTTTTTTGGCACACTACAGCTCTTACGCTAAGGCGCTTTGGTCTCAAGAGGCCTACGTTTCCTTTTTAATTCGTTTAGAAATTTCATTTGGCCTTATCTTTCAAATGCCGGTAGTCGCCGCCTTTTTGTCTAAAATAAAAGTAATTGACGCCTTTTTCTTTGCAAGGCACTTTCGCATTTCTATTTTTATTTTAGCTCTTCTTGCTGCGCTAATTACACCGCCAGATATTTTTTCTATGGTTTTTATGATGGTGCCTATGCTTTTACTTTACATGCTAACCATCGTTGCCAATTGGCTTTTTGCTAAGGACTCCGTATGAATTTAGGAATAGGCTTTTCTGAATTATTGCTACTCGCTATTCTTGGCTTGTTGTTCCTAAAGCCAGACCAATTAGCCTATTCACTAAAAAAATGGAAGATTTTAAAGGGGAAGTACTTTCGTCTCAAGTACGATATCGAAGATACTTTTGCCAGTGCTTGGCGCCCAGAAGAAAAATTTAATAAAGTGAGAGAATCTAAATGGATTATCAATGAAATAAAAAAATTAAAGGAGTTTCAAGAAGCGCCAGTAATCGCCGCTTTTTTTCCTTTACTAAGCGAACCCGACATCAAGCCTCTTTTAAAAGAATTAATCGCCACTAAAACTCTTTTATTACCTCGAATTAAAGAAAATTCAGAAATGGACTTTGTGGCCATTTCTAGCTTAGGTCAAGATTTAACCGAAGGTCACTTTGGTATTTTAGAACCACTAGCTTCCCTCCCTGCATGGAGCGATTCCATTGCCCTTTTTATAGTGCCAGGAGTTCGCTTTTCGAGAGATGGCGGACGGGTTGGACACGGCAAAGGCTACTACGACCGATTTTTACCCAAGCACCCTAACGCCTATAAAATTGGGGTCGCTTTTTCTACTCAAATAGAAAATAAACCAATACTCTTAAAGCCGCATGATGTTAAGATGAACTATATTGTGGCTTTGGATAATTAAACAAAGGATTGCACTCCATGGATTACAAAGGACCACCACGCTCTTTCGGGCGAACACCCCGATACAAAGACTCGATTCCATCTAACGAGAATCGACGCCCTAGAGCACAAGATGTTTCTGTGTCCATGGGTGATTCCGAAACGACCCCTCAGGTTGCTGTTGGCGGCATGAGCGAAGTAGAAGAGCTCATCACAAAAGAACCCTATCGAGTGCACCGCATTTTATTTTTGCACCAATCTAAAAACCCTAGACTTTACACCTTGCAAAAAATGGCGAAGAAAAACCATATTCACGTGCAACAAGTCGAAGCACGCGTTTTAGATGAATACGCCCGCCCTAACCAAGGCATTGTTGCTTTATGTAACGAAAAAGCTCTTTTAGCTTGGGAAGACATTTCGGAAGAATTTTTACACGCCCCAGAAGCCGACATTCAAAAAATCATTGCGGTCGCCACAAATATTGAAGACCCCAGAAACTTAGGCGCTTGCATTCGCTCTTGCCTCGCTTTAGCTGTTGATGTTCTTTTGATCCCCGCCAAGGGCATGTGCGGTATTACGCCCACTGTTGCTCGTACATCGGCTAATGCTTTAGACAAACTACGAATTTGTCGCCCTAATAACTTAGAAGCTGTTATTGCAGAACTCAAAGCCAGCGGCTATCAAATTGTGGGCCTCGATGCCGCAGCCGATAAAAACCTAGCTGAATTTAATTTTGAAAAACAAGTGCTGCTTGCTGTAGGTGGTGAAGATCAAGGTCTCCCTCCTTTTATACGAAAGCAATGCGATGCTATTACGCGAATCCCAATGATGCCAGATGCCCATTCTTATAATGCATCTGTTGCTTTATCCCTTGGGCTGTACGAAATTTCTAGAACTAGAATCAACTAACGAGCGTTTAAATAATCTAACACTTTTTGTGTTAGGTCATTTTCGTTTTTCCAAAAAAGAACGGCACCTGTTGCACGGTCTACAACCATGTCGTAACCTTCTTGAAGAGCAGTTTCATTAACTGCTTTTTTAATCAATTGAATAATGGGTGCACTTACTTTTTCATTTTCAGATATCAATTCACCGGTGCGCCCATAAACTTTTGAAATAAAGTTTTTCAATTCAGTGTCTTTTTTAGCGTAGTCAGCCTCTAATTCTCGTCTCTTTTCGTCCGAAAGCATTAATGCTTGCTTCTCGAGACGCTCTTTGATAGAAGCCAATTCTTTTTGTATTAGGTTAGCTTGTTGCTCCCATTTCGCCACTTGACGATCGAACTCTTCTTGAGCCTTCCGACTGCCTTTGTAGCCATCAAAAATTAACTTAGAGTCAACATGCGCAATGCGCAAGCCATCTTCTGCAAAAGAAGTAGAGACTAAAAGTAATAGAACTACAAGAAAATGACGCCACATAAGCACTCCTTTTAGAAGCCCTGGCCTATGACAAAATTAAATTCCATAGAGCCAACACCTAACTCTTGAAGGCCACCATAGGTTTCACCAGGATCTAGTGGCCAAGCAAAATCAAACCCTATAATACCGAGCATAGGCACTACCACGCGGAATCCAAAGCCAATGTCTTTTTTCAAAGAGGAAGGATCCCATTCGCGTAGCGGGTTTTTTTGTTTTTTAGAAACCTTAACGTCAGGGTCATAGCGCTCACCAAAAACGTTACCCGCATCAAAGAAGAATGGGAGCAAATAGAAAGTATTTGGTACAAGTCCCAATTGCAATTCAGCACCGAAATACTGGTAGCTGCGACCTAAACGCCTATAGCCAATAGAACCAGCACTGTAACCACGCATCATGCCTTCGTAACCAAGCACACCACCCATAGAATATAGAGTACGGTACTGCAACGGATTACCGGCAATGATACCGTATTCGTTGGTCAATTGAAGCGTTAATTTATCTCTAAATAATGGGAACCACCATTTAATAACTGCATCTGTTTTAATAAAGTTGAAGTCACCAAAGACCACGTCTTCAGCAATTTGCACGCCTAGCTCATAGCGAGAGCCGTCTGTGGGGAACTGAGGTAAGTTCTTATCATCTCTAATTAATCTCAAATTAATAGCAGACTCTACGCCCGAGTGGAGCACATAACTGTCTTTGATATTTGGCCCTTGATCGTTCATTAGCCAACTGTAGCCGATTTGCCCGTAGAAGTAGTCATCAGGCCATTTTAAGCGCTTGCCGACGTACACACTGCCACCGTATCTCGTGATATCGGGATCGGCATTGCCTTCCCACCAGGTATAGCTTAAGCTAGCACCAAAAGTAATTGGCCTATCTAAGAACCATGGGTCAGAAAAGCTAATAGAAGTTCCTTTTTTATCTTTACCGTATTCCGCGCTCAAAGCCGTACTTAAGCCGTCGCCCATACAACAGTTTGGTATAGAAACGCTTGTGGTAAAGGTAAGGCCATCGCTTTGGCTGTAGGCTAGCCCAAGACTAAATTGCCCCGTCCCAGATTCTCGTTCTGATACTGCAAAATCGAGATCGACTTCTTGCTCGCCAGCGACCTTAATGTCTGGGAGTACTGCATCGAAGTAATTCAACTGCATGATTTCTCTAAAACTACGCTCTAAAGCGGATTGACGATAGGTGTCTCCAGGGGACAAACGGATTTCGCGACGAATCACCTTGTCTTTTGTCTTTGTATTGCCGTGGATAAAAACCTTACGAACTTGTGCAGGAAGGCCTTCATAAAAATGAAAGCTCATGTTAACAATCGAATCTGATTCAAAAACTCGAGATTCATCGAAGCGAGCAAATAAGTAACCATCTTCGCGATAGGCATCCATAAACCCTTTTTTAAAGTTCTCATAAGCATAATAATCAAAAACAGCACCGCTGTCGAGACGAACAATTCTCTTAAAAAGAGCCTCAGGCAATACTTCGTTACCCGAGAAGTGAACACCACCCATGTAATAGCGACGACCTTCATTTATACCAATAAAAATTTCCATCTCATTGGAAGTTTTTATGGAGTCGTATGGCATTAATGCAGAGAAGGTTTCATCTATGGTGTAACGGACTAGAAGTTTGTCGTCAAATTCGGATCGTTTTTTTGATTTTAATAAAGGATCAATCTTAGGGTTTTTCCAACGCTTTTGAGGCAATTTTGAAACCCATTCTTGACGAAGCTCTTTATAGGCGATAATTCGATTTAAAATGAGAGTGGCTGCCTCTTCGTCTTTAACCACAGGTAGTGGTAAGGCACGCGCCTTCTCTTGGTAGTTATTTCTGAATTGCCTAAAATAGCTCTTGGCCGCTTCTTCTGTTCGGCCAGCTAAGCGATGCATGGGATTCTCTGAATCTGATATTGCTGCATTCAATTGAGCATAAAGAAGTTCTAGCTTGACTTGTGGTTGGACGGCCTGCCCTAAGTAAAATTTGCAAGAAGAATCTGGTAGGTACTCAGCACGGTAATCGATCACTTCAGCGTCTAAAAAACCGTAGTGACGAGCGACGTTCAGAATAGAATCTTTATCGGCTTCAAAAACAAACTCTTTGAATTCCCCTTCTCCCCACCAACGAGCTACTTTAGTCTGCATGTGATCGGTGAAGTTCTCAGCGGGAATATGATCGTTGCCGTCAAATTTAATCCTGCGAACCTTTACTTTTTTCCCTTCGCGAATAGTAAAAATGATCTTATTCTCATGTTCCGTTACTGGGATTTCTTTATAACCTACTTCGGCTAAGAGATAACCCTCAGAACGATAGTGCGAAAGCATTTTTTGACGATCGCGTTCAAGCTGGCTCTTGCTATACACCTGACCCTGAACTAAACTGATTTTTAGATTTAAGTCTTCTAAAGAAACTTCGTCGTTACCTTCAATGACAAAGGTATCCAGGGCAGGGAGTTCACTAACGCGAAACAAAAGATCTACCTCGGCCGTTTGTCCAACATATTCGATCCAAGCACTGACATCATCAAAAAAGCCAGATTCATATAAAGCGGTGACGCTCGATTGAATTTTTTCGGAAAGAGCCATAGGAGTAAAGCTTTGACCAGCCCTAATATTCACGCGACTCAAAACAGAGCGTTCATCCATGTTAACGTTGCCTTCTACAGAAACCTTACGGATTTTGTTTTCGGCAGAGGAGGATTCGGACACGTCCAAAAGTTGAGCATTAGTAACGCTTAAAAAGATAAGTAAGAAAGAAAATATTCGCAAAAACAGAATAGACCCGCTTCAAAAAGTTTTTTCGGTTCAAAAATACAAAAGAAAACCGTTCAGACCAGCTGTTTATAAAAAAAGAGGCCGAAAAACCCAAAAAAATCAAGAGTTTAATTTTTCATATTTCCAGACATTCTTTTTTATTTAGATTATGAACATATTTTTCATTTTGTATTACAACGAGGTGTTTTTTAATGAGGAAATGTTCCTGGAACGACCAAAGTGGCCTTTTTCTACCCGAAATGTCGCTAGACTACACACCTATTAAAAAGCTAAAACAAGTACAGCTACAACGCTTACAAGCGACTGTCTGTTTAGCATATCAAAATGTACCTCTATTTCGCTCTCGCTTAGACGAAAAAAAATTAAAGCCAGCCGACATTAAAACTCTTGAAGACATTCGCTTAATTCCCTTCTCAATGAAAAAAGACCTTAGGGATACTTACCCATACGGTCTTTTTGCCGTCGACATGAAAGAGGTGGTTCGCTTACACGCCTCAAGTGGAACCACTGGAAAGCCCATTGTCGTTGGCTATACTCAAGAAGACATGGATGTTTGGGATCAAGTCGTGAAGCGCGGACTTCTTGCCACTGGCTACACTAGTGCAGACATTGTGCAAAACTTTTATGGTTATGGCTTATTTACTGGTGGACTCGGCATTCACGGTGGTTTAGAAGCCCTAGGCGCGACAGTGATTCCCGTAAGTGGTGGCAACACCGAACGTCAAGTCATGATTATGAAAGACTTTGAAGTAACTGCAATTGCAGGCACGCCAAGCTATTTTCTTAGGATCATCGATGTTGCCGATAAAATGGGCGTTGACTTACGCACTTTAAAAATAAAAAGAGGTCTTTTTGGGGCAGAGCCTTGGTCTGATGGCATGCGCGACTATATTGAAGAGCGAGCGGGCATTAAGGCTTTTGATATATACGGTTTATCTGAAATTATTGGGCCGGGAGTAGGCTGCGAATGCGAACACCAAAACGGCATTCATATTTTTGAAGATCATTTTTACCCCGAAATTATCGATCCAGAAACCTTAGAACCCCTTCCCGACGGTGAAGAAGGCGAACTCGTCATTAGTACGCTGAGCAAGCAAGCTATGCCTATATTACGCTACCGCACTAGAGACATCACCGCCATTGAAAGCACTGCTTGCCCTTGTGGTCGAACCATTCGCCGCATAAGAAAAATTGGTAGGCGTTCCGACGATATGTTTATTATTCGCGGTGTCAACGTGTTCCCCTCACAGATTGAAACCGCACTTCTTCGCGCCGAAAAATCGTTACCACATTATCAAATCGTTCTCGACCGAAAGAATCATCTCGATACAGCCGAAGTGAAAGTCGAGGTTTCTCGCGAAATGCTAAGTGATAACATGAGCGACATGGACGCCCTAAGCAAACGCTTTAGTCATTCTATTGAACAAATTTTAGGTGTTTCGGTTTTAGTAACCCTATGCGAACCCGGCTCTCTGCCGCGAAGCGAAGGCAAAGCAAAACGAGTCATCGATAAACGCACCCAAGGAGGCTCCTTATGAAAATCCCACAAATCTCTATTTTCGTGTCTAACCGCCCTGGTCGTTTGCACGCCGTATGCCAATCGCTCGCCGATGCTGACATCAATCTTTTGTCTTTAACGCTTGCCGACAACGGTGAGTTTGGCCTTATTCGCATTATCGTCTCTCATCCTGAAAAAGCAGTAGAAATTTTATCTAAAGCGGGGATTGTAGCAACGGTGACGGAAGTACTTGCCTGTGAAGTCTCGGCATTAAAAGGTGGCCTAGCTAAATTATTAAATACACCAGCAGGAACGCTACAAATCGATTACATGTACGCTTACCCCACCTGCAACGACAAAGATATTGCCGTTATGATTTTGCGGTTTAGAGAACCCGACGAAGCTATTATGCTTTTACAAAAAGCAGGAGTTAAAATTTTAGGACGAAAAGACCTTCTAGAGGAATAACGCCTAGTTTAGAACGCAAAAACAAAACCGATGGTAGCGAGACCTATTCCTAATGCGCCTAAGCTGCCTGCGATGATGCCTTTGGTGTCGCCGCGTTTGTTGTATTTTTTACTGTCTTCAATCAATTTTTTGGTGTCTTCGTTGTAAAATGCAGAACCACCATCGTAAGCGTCTTTCTTTTCACTGGCGACAGCCCAATCCGATTCAGCTAAAAACCAAAGAACACCAGCGCTAATAAACGGAACAATAGAGCTCCAGAGCAAACCGCGACCAATAAAGCGTTTAGTTCTTTCGCGATTGTATTCTTTTTGCATGTCGATAATGCCCAAGTTCATGGTCACAGGCTCAAGCTCAATAAGAACTGTATTTGGCATAAATGCCTGCACTTCTGTAATGATTGCTGTGTCTAAATAACCGACTTTTCTAAAATAAAGCATTAACTCGGTCTTAGGGGACATCTTATCTATAACCACATCGGATAAGTAATGTGGCATAACGTTTTCGTTGGGGGATTGATCTAAATATACTTCTACCGCTTCGGGTACTGTATTCACAGTCAACCTCGTTCGGGGGCGTTCTACAGAAATCTCAATCACGTTGAGGGAATCTGCATTTATTTTTACAGCCTTGGTACCCCACCAATCGACGTCTTTCAACTGCTTTACAATCGAAATATTATACTTACCTGGTTTAATGTTTTTGATGGTATCAGGGCTTAGCATGTCTAGCGATACTCCATTCACAAAAAGACTACAGCCCTCAGGAATTGTTTTCACTAAAAGATTTGCTTTTCCTTCGGGATAAATTGGAATTTCTTCTTCTTCGTCTTCTTCGCTTAGGTATTCAAAATCGGATAAAGTCAAGTCGACCATCTTACCCGACTCTAGGTTAATTAAACGTTTAAAATCAAACTTGTATAGGAGGATGTAAGCGTTTTCTGGCTTTATTTCTTTAGTGAGAGAATCCGTCTTTAAAGAATCGACTTTTGTAGAGTCGACCTGTGCTGGAGCTTGAGAAAGAATAGCTGATTCGAAATCATCGGCAGCGGCCATTTCTTTAATTTGATCCTCCTCGACAGCGTCTTCTATAAGCTCTGGTTCTACAGCAGGGGTTATTATTTTAATTGAGGATTCTTGTCCTTCGTCCGCGTCACCGTCGGTATTGCCATACTTTTCAATAATCGCCTGTTCTTCCGCTTCAGCAATCGCAGTAGCGCGTTTAGCGGCAATTTCTTCTGCGGTATATTCTCTTATGTAAACAGTATCTTTAACTAATTTGATGAAAATAGCTTCGCGCTCTAAAGAATCGTCGACTGTTAAGTAGCGAACAGGAACTTCACGAGCAAAGGATAATGCTGAAAATAAAGCTAGGCATAGGCAAAATCGTTTCATATCAAAAAAATAACTTAAAAAAAATACATTTTTATAAAAGCAATACTCAATCATTAAAAAAAAGCCTATATTGAATAAATCTTTTACTTTTTGGAGGATTTATGAAAAAATACCGTTGCATCGTTTGTGGCTATATTTACGATGAAGTCGAAGGCGATCCAGATTCTGGCGTTGCACCCGGCACTCGCTTCGAGGATATACCAGAAGACTGGGTTTGTCCTGTTTGTGGCGTAACCAAAGCCGATTTCGAACTAGAAGAAGATTAATCTATTTTTTCCAGTTTCGCACAAAAAATAGGGCCACGCCCCTTGCAGCGATCCGGTAAAATATGCACTCCAAATTCAGTGCGCTCTGCGCCTTCAAAACCAAGGGAAATCTCCATTAAACGGATTTTTCCCTTTCTTTTTTTCATTATTTTTTGAACAACGGCATCATTTTCTAAGGGAGAAAGCGCGCAAGTGCTGTAAACGACAACACCACCTACACTAAGGGCGTCTACGGCGGAAGCGAGGAGCGAACCTTGTTCAATCGATAGTCTTTTTGTTCGTTTTTCGGACCATTGCGCTAAGTGCTTTGGGGATTGAACGACGTGCCGCTCTGAAGAGCAAGGGGCGTCGAGTAAAATGCGATCATAGGATTCTTTACAATGCAAGCCAAAGCGAGAGGCGTCATAACCTGTGACTTTAATAATAGATCGCCAATCTGCAGGGAGCGTGTTTTCAAGAGCATGTTGCAAGCGTATGCGCCTTTCAGGAGAGCGATCATTGCACTGCAATGTTCCTTCTCCCGCAAGAGTTGAGGCTAACACTAGCGACTTACCACCTGGAGCAGCGCACATATCTAAAACGCTCATTCCAGGTTCAACCTCTAAACATTGAGCCGCAAATTGAGAGGCCTCATCTAAAAAATAAGGCTCTAGAGAATCACTAAATTGAAGTTTAATGGAATTTGTTTTTTCTAAAAAAGCCTCTAAAAGTAAAGGCCAGCGATCGCCGTAATGCCTGCTATAAAAATCAAAAAAGTCTGGATTCATTACTTAAAACAACCAAAAAAGGAAGAGATAAAAAAAACAGGTGGCATAAAAAAATTGAGCTACCTGGATTCGAACCAAGACAAACAGATTCAGAGTCTGTTGTGCTACCATTACACCATAGCTCAATGCGAGATCAAATTTACAAAAAAAAGTAGCATCGGCAAGGGCTATTTCATCTTGGTAGGTGGCGTGTAGGTGATTCCCTGTTGATATAGCGTAGCGCCCTCTGGCAAGCTAACAGATAGCACCTGTGTATAAGTAGAAACCGGGGTTTCATCTGCTTGTAATCGCTCTAACACATTGTGGTCCCCTGTATAAAAAATCAGTTCTTGGGAACTTACTGGTAAATTATCCATATTAATGGAATAACAGGTAATTTGACGTACAAAATGACTAGTGCCCTTAAACCCAACAACAATGCTGTTTAATATGCAGTTTGAGGTCGGCAGAGGATCCGATGGATTGGCTACCAAAGAAATAACGCCCATAAATGAAGCCGGTTTGTATAACACAACATCATCAAAAATAAGCGTATCATTTTTTGCATCTAAAGCACTTGCAGTCAAATAATTAGAAACACCCGTCTCTATCAGAACACCATTTTGATAGGCATTCAATTCTACGCGGAAACTGTCTTCCACTGCTATGGGGAAAGGAAGCGTCCAATAGCCGAAGTTATCGGTAACGGTGGTCAAAGAATTAGCTTGAAGATCACCGAGTGCAAAACGAAATCCATAAATATCATCGATAAGCCGTACTTCTACGCCAGGCAACGGCTCGCCATTTAAATTTAAAGCACGACCTTTTAAGCGCCCTAAAGTAGGCTCTGTCATGACGGTATCGCGTACAGGGAAACGCCAAATGATCGTGCCTAAATTTAAGGTGTCGCCTTCTAAAACATCTATTTCTACGCGTTGGAAAACGTCAGAAGCAGTAAGACCAGTTGCCAATAATTTCCTAATCATAAACGAGTCGGCTGGTGAAACGAACAACACCTGCTTGCCTGCGCTAATACCAATAGAGAAGTCGTTCCCAGAAAGTAAGCTCGCCTCGTAAGAAGATCGCTCTACTCGAATCTGGAAATGAGCACCTAAACTTAAAGAGGAACCCACGTCGTCGTAAACAAAAAGACCTTCAACATAAGCCGCTTTTTGCAATCGAATGCTGCCTAAATCTGTTTTTATGGTGTCTTTGATTACAAGGTTTTTCAAATAAATCACTTCGTCGAGAGCTTCATTCCGCATCAAGCGGACCTCTAAATCAAAAGTATCCGAAAGAGTGGAATCAAAATTAAAAGCACCGGTTGAATCGGCCATGGTTTCTAAATAGGACCTCAACTCAAGTGCATTAAAATCGTCTTCTTCCAAAACCGCTCGCTTAGCAAGCATCCGAACCACAGCACCAGAAGCAAAAGAACCATCCTTTTTTTCTATCACCCCTGCAATTGTATTCCCCGTATCTGTGGCTGTTCCGGAGATGCCACCGTTATTACCACAAGACCAAAATAAACCTAAGAAGATAATTAGGAATAGCATTTTTTTCATGTAACATCCTTCTCTTTCGATACAGGAAAAAACTGGATATTTAATTCACAAACCATTGACTCCCCCTCATCCGAGCGGACAATGTCCACTATCTCTTTTCTAAAAAGATCAATTTTACTAATAATGCGTTCTAAACCCTGCGGAGAAATGCTCATCGTGGTACAAGAAACATTGCGACGTTCCACGCTAAAATGATCTAAGGCATTTTTACCTAGGTCTATCATTTGCTTTTGAAATTGGTGGACTAACAAAGGCCCTATTTCACTGCCACTCGAAATGGTTTTATGAACAGGAGACCAACGTGCATCGATTTTTTCTATTAAGCCTAGTTCTTCTAAAAGTAGTATCGATTTTTTTGCCTGTGGCAAAGTAATGCTAGGCGTTAAAAACAAGGCGAGATCTTGAATGTTGTTGTCTTGAATATTTAAAACGGAAAGCGCCTCGCGAATTACGATGTGATACCACTTTGCATAATACTCTTGTTGATTTTTTGTTAAGCGCTTCATAGTTCTCGGCAACAACGTAGACATTTCTTCAAATATTTGTTGCTTCGATTCGGGTTGATCGGCATGGGTAAAGTCGACCATCAATTGAAAATAGCGTCCTTCTTTTTCATTTAATTCTAGAGCCGTAATGAACTTTAAAACCATCTGAGGAGTTAATGATTTACGTCCCTTCACTAAGTCAAGATAAAAACCCGAAGAGGTATAGCCCGCTTTTTTTGCAAAAACCCTATAAGAAAAATAACGGTGGACCGACTTGCGGTAATCGTAATAATCCTTTAAATAGATTCGGTAGTTGTAGTAGGCAAAAACATTCATCTATATAATTATAGATTTTTATTCTTTCTTGGGAACACTTGTATTTAAAAAAGAACGTTTTGAGAACACTTTAAGCCTTTTTAGCTTATTTTTGTTTTCTTTTTAGTTTTTTTTGTCTATGTTTAGTGAACACCCAATCCCATCCTTAGGAGCCCTGCTTTAATTAACAGGGCTCCTTCTTTATTTTTAGCTTTTCGCACTTCCCTCCTATTTCTTTTTTACTTTGTAGGCATGAGTATCAAGAAAAAAGTTTTAGGGTTCCCTTTCAAAGTACTGCGTTTAGCTGGTCTTTTTATATTAATTTATGCCTCTATGGTATTTTATTTAGCTTTTACAGAAAGACAGCTCGCTTACCCGAGAGCAGTCGTCGATGTTGAAGCAAGAGCCCTCATCGACTCACTTGTCGAGAAAAAACAATGTATTCTTCCAGACGGGACTATTTTAAATGGTTGGGTCATGGGAGCGAGAGCAGACCGCGCGATACTCTACTTTCCAGACACTGAAGAAGACGCGGCTCTATTCTTAGCCGAAGTGCAGCCTTTAGATGAACAAGTGATTACCTTTAATTATCGAGGCTCAGCCGGAAACAAAGGTAAACCGTCCGAAAAGACATTTGAAAGTGACGCTAGTTTTATTTTAGAATGCGCTACGCAAGTTCACAAGCGACCTATTTTAATTGGCAGAGGCACAGGAGCCATTCTCGCCTCCCAATTAGCAGGATCAAAGGACACATTAATTTTGATCGACCCAACACCTAGCATTAAAGCTTCTATCTCCGAAAAATACAGATTGCTATACCCCTCGTTTTTAATACGAAATAAAACAGAGCTTAAAAATTTAATTGGGCTCGACTCTTCTTATATTTTAATACTACAAGATCGTAAGTATAAAGTATCGTTACAAGAAGAGGTGAGTCAGAAATTCCCAGCAATAAAAAATATTTCCCGTGATGGAAAGACGTTAAAAGAAGCGCTGCAACTTATTCTGTTTTTTTAACCCTTCGTACGTAAATTCTGTAAATTTATAGTTTATTTTCTAAATTTTTATTAACTTGCTGTTATTGATTTTTATTAATAAATGAGGTCTATCATGATTATTTTACAGGCCAGAATGGATATTCGCGGATTTGTCCGCATTCAAGAACCGTTAGCTATTCAGCTTAAACTAAAAACTACCCCGTATGCTGACATTCTCATTAATAAAATCACACAAGAGATTGCAATTGTCCCCACAAAAAAACTTAAAGAAACTTCATTTCGTTTTTTGCCAAGTAATAGCGGATTTTTAATTTATTTGAAAGGGGCGATGAACACATTAGGCATTCCAGTTGTCTCTGGTGATGTTTCTTTGATTCAAAATGGAGACAAATTAATCTTCAAAGGAAAAAAGAAAACCAAAAAAACTGGCGTTTGGGAGGTTTTCGCTTGTCGCAATTCTGTCGGTATCCCGATGATCTCGATCGACAACCGCGGCACCCTCATTTTGGATAAACGTTGCATTCAAGCTATTGATACTCTAGCCAACAATACATTGACCGCCGTGTTCGACTCCAAGAAAAAAACATTCACACTTACTTTTAGTAAAAAAGGCTTTATTAACGTTAGGACTATTGCAAGCCACGCGAATGTGTCTTTTATGGGTACTTTATCTTCATATGGTCTGCCAATTCCTGCTAAAAGGATCAGAACTAGTTGTGTGATACAAGGAAAAACATTATCTTTTAATGCGTCGGAGCTATTGTCCAAAAAAAAATAAGGCTAGGAACCCATGATCGAAGTACTAAAGCAATTCTATTCGGTGCACTATAATGTAGGAGCGCTTTGCGTTTTAGTTTTTATGGGACTCTTTTTTGTATTAACCAAAAAAAATTACCGAACAGCCCTTATACTTGCGGTAATACTTACTGCCTTTAACATTTTCATATACAACAAAACAGCTAATCGCGTTTGGACTCTAACCGAAGGCGAACAAACATGGAAGTTTTCGGTTCTTAAAGACTGGACTATTAAGGATGAGAAAGGGGTTGTTCATCACTGGTGCTGGCTAGACGAGTGGTGGTATCAAATCTCTAAAACGGATTTGGTCGGCAAGCTTTGGGGCACTAAAGAAGTGGAAAGCTATCGCAAGACTTCAGAAGAACGCATGGATCAGTGACCTGCGGTCACATCAACTAAACGCAGTCCAGTGGTAGAGCTATAGACCAAGTAAGAAAGAGAAAATAACCACTGCCCGCCACTAGCAACGTGCCCTTCCGGCACACGCCAAATTCCACTCAAATGATGATGACCATGCACAAAATAGGTGCATTGGTGTTTTTTCATTTTTTTCCCACCCGCCTCTAGATACTCTTCAATAGCAACGGGGCGGTTTTTTCCTAACGCTCTGCTTTTATTGCCTGCACGGAGCGCTATTCTCATGCCAATATCGGGATGAATACAACTAAATAAAAATCGATTTAATGGGAAGTCTAAAATGCGACGTAAAAAACGGTAGCCACGATCCGAACGAGGAATCCCATCGCCATGCACACAATAGAAGCGCTCTCCCTCTACATCAAGAGTAAGGTTTTGATGAACCTGCACTCCCAACTCCTCTGGAAAAAATGAACCGAGAGCAAAATCATGATTGCCCTTAAGATAATGCACTTG
This sequence comes from Fibrobacter sp., assembly GCA_012841225.1. Lineage (GTDB taxonomy): Bacteria > Fibrobacterota > Fibrobacteria > Fibrobacterales > Fibrobacteraceae > Fibro-01. The sequence goes on along the minus strand of DUVD01000108.1, from coordinate 9,653 downwards.
TACTCCATAAGAAGTCAATTCGGCAAACGCTTTGAACAATTGAAAGTGATGCCTGTTTACATAGTGGCGATACTCATACCAAAATTCAAAGAGATCGCCTAAAATTACAATATGGCTCGCCGTTTCTTTCCACGACAAGAGCGTCTCCACCAAGAGCGCTTCCCTATTAGGAACGCTTTTTGGAGGCGAAATGCCTAAATGAGCGTCAGAAATAAAATAAATGGACTTTGTCATCATGATTAATTTAACAAAGTAAAATTATAATTTTAATTAAATGTTATTTTTGGGTGAATGAAACGTTTTATTTTCACTGCAATCGCCTTTTTTTGGTATGGGTGTGCCCCTGATTTTTCGGGAGCAAACATCCATTATAAAACGTCATCAACTTCTACATCCGTTTTTACGTCTTTCTCGCTTAAGGTCAATGAACAAGAAATAAGCCCTTCACCCCAAATGCTTTTGGCTTATAGTAACGTACTCGCCAAAGCAAAACTTACTGAAAACTGCCAAGTCAATGCATTTATTCGCGAACATATTAAAACGAACGACCAAAGTTTGTGGTATTTAGGCGCTGTTTTAATGATTCCTTTTTGGCCTGCTATGCCTGTAAAAACATCACTTCGATTGCAAAGCGTCATTGAAATTTATTGCGGTGGGCATTTAGTAGAACGACTCGATTTTGTAGAAGAGGATTCTTTTAAGCTCTTTTGGTTTGGCCCATATAGAACTGGAAAAGCTAAAGAACAACTCGATTGGCTACACGAAAAAATAATTGTTCAATTACAGTTTTCTCTTGAACACCAGGCCCCCGTCGATGCTGGCTGCGCATCGGATTTTTAACTCTTTAACCCTCTATAATTTTATGCATACTCTCTACATTGTGGCAACACCTATTGGAAATCTCGAAGACATGACATACAGAGCCGTAAGGACTCTAAAAGAAGTGCCTCTCATTTTAGCTGAAGACACTCGACATTCTCGATTCCTTTTACAACACTATGATATTAGCACCTCAATGGAAAGCTATCACGATTTTAATAAAGAAAAAGTGACGCCTAAGTACATCGAGTACCTAAAAAACCAAGGCGACATCGCCTTAATTAGCGACGCTGGGACACCAGGGATTGCCGATCCTGCATTTAATTTAGTTCGCGAATGTGTACGTGAAAAAATTGATGTGCGAGCGATACCAGGTGCTAGCGCCATGATTACGGCTTTAATATCGAGCGGGATGCCAACCGATCGTTTTCGCTTTGAAAACTTTTCCCCTAAAAAAAGTGCTCAGCGATTACACTTATTGGAACACCTTAAAGAGAGAGCGGATTCCACCATCATTTTTTATGTAAGCCCACATCATCTAATTAAGTTTCTAGCTGAGATCCAAACTGTATTTGGGGAAATCCCCCTCGCCCTTATGCGCGAGCTAACTAAAAAGTTTGAAGAGCATTTAGTGCAAACCCCGTCTGAGCTTTTAGCTCATTATAAAGAACGAGTACCTAAAGGCGAGTTTGTGTTGATTTTCCATCCTCAAGGCAAGGGCGGATTATGAAACAGCTACCCCGATATGGGTTAATTTTTATCGTCATTCAGCTTCTTCTTCAAGGGATTGTTTTTTTTCTAGCCCCAAGTACTGCAGGGCTTTATTTTATAACGGGTCACGCTCTACCCTTAGTGGGCGCCTTGCCATTTTTATTTTTCAAAAAGTGTCGGGTCTCATTTTTGCCTGGACTTTACCTTTTCGCCTCTATTTCTTTTTTGTCATTGGCTTTAGATTATCTCGTTCGCGGTCACATGGGTACTTTAGCAATAGCCACCACATTTATACCACCGTTTCTTTTATGGCTTACTTATTTTGTTAAGTGGAATTACCGGCATATTAAAAGCAAAGAATCCCTTCTCGCTCTGGGCTTAGCATCCATTTCTTGGGTTCTTTACGGACTCGCTTTTCCACCCTTACCTCTCGGCGTTGGCGCCTTAATATTTCTGGTACCTTGGTTTATTGTTCTGCAAAGAAACAATACTTCGACTGCTCTTTTTGCCACTTTTTGGTCTGGTGTTTTTTATAACGCGATTAATTATTATTGGATTTATAATGTAATGAAAGTTGGTCCAGCTGGCTTTATTCTTTTTGGTCTCTTTCTATTGGTCGCTTACTTTAGCGCTTATAATGTTTTAGCGGCATTTGTTTTTATCCAGGCAAAAAAAATAACCGTGAAAGGGCACCGTGTTTTGCTTTGGCTTTTCCCTATTTTCTATGCCGGCTTAGAAATGACACGCACTAAAGGTGATTTTAGTTTTCCATGGAGTCATTTGGGTTATGTTTTTGGTAATCATTTAAGCTTGTTACAAGCCCTTCCTTGGATTGGTGTTTTTGGATACACTATGCTCATCGTAGCCTCTAATATGATAGTCACCAAAAGCTTTACTACTAATAAACGCCGTTACTTAATTCTTACCCCCGTTTTAATTTTAGCTTGCTTGTGGGCTCATGGTACTTTTGTGCTATCGGGTAAAACCGCTCAGCCTTTTTACGAAAACCCTTCCGAGAAAACACCTACCATTGCGCTTGTACAACCTAGCATTTCACAAACAAAAAAATGGACTAAGGGGTACTTTGACTCTGTGACGACCAAGACTTGGGCTCTTGTCGACAAGTACCCTTTATTAAATGAAGTTGACTTGCTCGTTCTTGCCGAGACAGCTATTCCCGATTTGTTGAAAAACCAACCAAGTCAAATAAAGCACATTAAAAAACTAAGCGATCAATATGGGTTTTCTTTAATGCTTGGTGCTTTAGATTTTGAAAGATTGCCGGTTGCTCAAGGGCCAATAAAATACGAGCTCTATAACGCCTCATTCTTATTTCACCCTACTGCATCGGGTAAAAAAGAAGAACGCTATATTAAGCAACACCTGGTTCCTTTTAGCGAAAGAATCCCTTTTGATGACGTGTTTCCTATTTTAAACTATGTGGATTTTGGGGAAGGCGATTTTACTGCTGGAACAGTAACGCCCGTATACGAGCCCTTTTATTGGACTCCTTTTATTTGCTATGAAGCTATTTTTGGAGATCAAGTGCGAGAAGCTATTCGGAACGGCTCACGCTTAATGATCAACATCACCAATGATGGTTGGTTTGGTGAGAGCACTGCACCAGGTCAGCATCTAAATTTAATTCGCTACAGGGCTATCGAAAACGCCTATCCCGTAGCACGAAATGCGAATAGTGGGTTCTCTGTATTCATAGATCAATATGGACATTTAGATCAAAAGACAGAACTGTTTGAAGAAACCATAATTGCAAGAAAAATGCCGCTACGAACAAGAGACACTCTCTACACACGCATTGGAGATGTTGTTGAAATTGGGCTACTCTTATTTTTTGCAGTTTATCTTCTTTTAGTTTTAAGCCCGATAGTTACAGATAAATTAAAGAAGAAGAACTATAAAATTAATGTGTGAGGCCAGTGACCTGATTTAGGTCGCTCTTGAAATTTGGCAAAAGGAATAATAGCCATCGCTTTTTTTGCCAAGGCAGGGAGCACAATTTGATCTTCACGTCCAAAATAAACCAAGGTTTCACCTTTGTCTTCTAAAGGAAGATCTACCTTGTTTTGACAGAAAAAATTCAAACCGAGAGCAAGAGTTTCTGCATTCATTTTTGAAGCAGTCTCTATCCATTGCTCTTGAATCAAATCATCACATGGTCCCATTAATTCTAAAAAACTTTCCAGTGTAGGCCTAATGACTTTGACGGTTTGGCGCGCAAGCATTTCTAAGTTCCGCTTAGACCAACCTCCGACTTCGTCGCAAAAATCTACAACAGGCGCAATTAAAATCCATTTTTGACCTAGAGGCCTATCTTTAGCCGAAAGCATTAAGCATAAAGACCCCAAGCCCCATGCGACTACGCAATCAGCTTTTTTCAGACCAGCAATAGAGGTATAAAGGTCTTTAGGTTGCTTCATTATTTTTTCATACGAAATAAAAGTATGATCGGCTTCAGGGGACGCCTCTACAAGATCGTCTTCCCAAATTTCCATATCAGCGGCCCAATCAGAAAGCCAAAACCATTTTTCGCTCATGATTGTTGTCTCCATACATTCAAAATAATATCTCCATTTGCTTTATAAATCATTAATGCAATATTAAAAAGGTCTCAAAAAAAATGGGAATACCTATAGTATTTAACAGCCTATTCGTAGTCATTTTGCAAAAACGAAACTTATTCTTCAAAATTCAGAATTTCGGCTTGGATAGTGAGATCTTCGGGATAAAATTGTAAGGCTTTTTTAAGAAGTTTGAGTGCTTCTTCATTATTTTGCTTTAGGCTAGCCTCATAAGCCAAGTTTTTAAAACCATAAGCTGCTTCTGGATTTTTATATTTTGCCGCTTGTTCATAAGCCGTTTCGGCACGATCCCACCATTTGGTGTCGAATGCCAAGTTACCAAGAAAAATAGCCGCATCTGAAAAACTTGGTTTAATGAGCAGGGCTTGCGTTAAAACATCCATCGCCATATACTCCTGGTTCCCTTCCGCGAGGACGTCCGCTAATTTGTATAACAAATTAACGTCTTCTGGACGAATAGAGAGCGCTTCTCTATAAGCAGATGCACTTGACTCAAAATCTTTTTGAAGCCGATAAACGTCCCCTAGGTAGACTAGAAAATCCACTTCTTCCGGATGTCGACTATATGCTTTTCTAATAAGGATAATGGCGCGATCAAAATCCTGAAGGGCAATATGTGCCTCGGCAAGTTGGTACGCAACGCTAATATCAATAGAATCCAAATCATAGGCCTTTTCTAAGGCCCTTACTGTGCCGACTTTGTCTCCGGTCCGAGCGTAAGCTTCTCCTAAAAACAACCATCCAGAACCATTGTTAGGCTCAAGTGTGAGAGCCCTGTGATAAGTCGCAATACTTTCTGGAAATAACTTTAAACGAAAATAAACAGAAGCGAGGTTAAACAAAGCAGGAGCAAAGGCGCCTTTAGAGAAATTAACGGCCTTTCTATAAGCAGCAGCGGCTTCGGGATATTTCTCTGTTTGAAAAAAACAGTTTCCCGTATTAAAACTAACGGCAATAGGATCTGCCCCACGTGAACCCGCTTTGCGATAGAGCAAAATGGCTTGAGCGTAACGCCCTTCTTTATAAAGCGTATTAGCTCGGTCTAAAAGAATAGTCTCCTCTTGAATCGAGAATGCCGATACTACGCTAAAACAAAATAAGAAAATAAAAAGTTTCATCTCTATGTAGTCCAATAAAAAAATATTCTGAAGCGGCCATTCACTAAGCACTAATCCCTAAATTTGATTTCAAAAGGCTGCTCCATTCCGCAATAGGGCACTGCTTTGCCCGCTTTTTTGGCCGGTGCAAAAGTCATTTGCAATAAAGCCTCTTTACCCGCTTGAATAAGCCCTTTACCTGCAGGAGTCTCTTCTATAACCTTAATATCGTAAACCTTCCCTTGAGTATCAACGCAAAAAGAGAGGCGAAGTAAAGCGTCTTGCTCATTATCGCGTATGCTTTGGGGGGGTAAAAAAGAAGGAAACCCACGACTCGATGGCTTTTCATCCACATCACCTGATTCTTTAGTAAAGCCGCCGCCTCGAATGCCCGTAACAAGCTCTTCGTTAATCACAGCTCCATCGGTGCCACCAAAAGCATTTAAATCCATCGAAAAACGAGGTCCTGACTTAGGAGAACGAGTTATGGACTTTTGTCGATTAGGCTTGCGTGTTGGTTTTTTCTTTTCTAATTGTTTTTTAACTTCTTCTGGTTTTTTGATTTGAATTTCCGTTTTTACGTATTGCCTGGTGCGAAACAACTCGCCCTTAATTAAAAAATTGGCAAGGGTAACAGAAAACACAAGTAGTAAGCTCGAAAGCACTGCCGCTAATAAAACTAAAAAACGCTTAAGCCATTTCATCTTTTTTGCCCTACTCCGCTTGCGCTGCAATAGAGATTTTTTTGACTCCAGATAGGTTACACGCATCTATAACTTGAACAAGAGTGCCTGTAACAGCATTTTTATCGGCGATTACCACCGCCTCTCTATCTGGCGTTTTGGCTAAAAGTTGTTTTAAAATATCTTGCAAAGAAGCGATATCGACTTGGCGCTCATGAATATGAATGGTACCTTCACGCGTAATGGCAATTAAAATATTTTCTTTTTCTAGTTGGCTAGCACTTTGCGCTTGAGGCTTTGTCACATCAACGCCCGTTTCTCTTGTAAAAGAAGAGGTTACCACAAAAAAGATTAATAAAATAAACACAATGTCCATTAAAGGGCCCATTTCTACGCCCACTTCTTTTCTTTTGCGACGAGGTAAATTAAAGTTCACAGGAACCTCCTCTCATTTTTTGCATATAATTATAAATCATAGTTGATCCTAACTCAATTTGATCTCGAATCGTGTCTATACGTTCGTTTAAGCGTTGCTTTAAGAGTGTTAAAGGAAATGCAACCAATAAACCACTCTGCGTGGTGATAAGCGCTTCCGAAATGCCATCGGCCATCAACACTGGGTTCTGATTACCATAAAGAGTAATCACATCAAAAGTAGCTACCATGCCCGTCACCGTTCCCAATAAACCTAATAAAGGTGCTGCAGCAGCCATCATCGATATCACATGCGTACCCTGTTCTATATAACGAGAAGTCTTCAACAACCGAATAGACATATAGTCTTCAAATCCATTTGGAGCCTCTGTGGCTTGTATTAAAGCGTAAGAAAGTTCTCGCGTCACAATACCAGAGCTTTTTTTTACAAGGGCTGCCGCTTGGTCGATATCGCCATTTTCTAAAAGCACTCCCATTTGCTCTACTTCTTTGCCAAGGCCCGTTTTAAAATAATCCGATCCAATGCGAAGCCAGCTCGAATACAAAAAGTAAAAACCAACCACCCCTGTTAGCAAAATCGGGAGCATAACCATGCCGCCGGCTTCATAGGTGTTTAATAAGAACTCTATTAATAAATAAAAGGAGTCAGACATGCCTTAAGAATCCTTAGGAAACAGCGTGTTTAAAAGTGATGTGCTTTGCACGTAGAGTTCACTAGTAACCTGTTCTATTTTCTCGCTAAGAAGCCCGTGTAAAATCATCACAGGGATGGCAATTAATAGCCCTGTTTCGGTAGTCACCAAGGCTTCTGAAATACCTCCCGCTAAAACGCGTGCATCATTAGTACCGAGCTCCGTGATTACCGTAAATAAGGTGATAATACCCGTCACCGTTCCTAATAGTCCTAACAAAGGGGCAATGGAACCTATGGCCGCAATTAAGCCCATCCGTTTTTCCAACTTAGGCTGTTCGCGAAGCAACGCTTCCTGAAGTGATTTTTCGGCGGCATCTCTGGTTTCTGTGGCGCGATTAATTACACTAAAAAGAATAAGAGAAAGACTCGTCTCTTTTTTTAAGCAAAGATCAGCAGCGTCTTTGTATTTTTTGGAATCCACTAGCTCGCTGAATTTCTTATTAAAACGCTTGCTCAGATGCCCTCGGCGAGAAAGCACAATAAAGCGCTCTAAGCAAAGCAAAAGAGCAAAAAACGCAGCTAAGGCTAAAGGATACATCACTATCCCGCCTTTTTTAAACCACGCAATAAAAGCCTCTTTGCCCTCTACAGGAGCATCTCCCGAAACGGTATTCTTGATTGTTTTATTTTGTAAAAGATCTAGAGGCACCGAGATAAGATCTTCTTTTTTGCTACTTAATACAGCCGAGCGAATTTCCGTTTCTAAACTAGGTACAAGGTCGTCATTCCATTCAAAAACTTTACCTTGAAGAGCCCCTGTTCTAAGCAATGCTTGTACTTGTGACTGATCCCGATCGACCTCGCCTAAAAAAACTGTACCTAAACGCAAACGATCTACTTTCACTTCGGCGCGACTTCCCATTTGAGAGAAACGCGTTTCTATTTCTTGCGTATAAGTCCAAGCGTAGCGCTGTAGCAGTTCTTCAAATAAATCTTGCATGGGTCCCATAAGGTTGGCGTTTTTCTTTTGCAATACGTCCTTGGCTTTATGGAGTGTTAGCAATCGCATTTCCATATTTAAGGGATAATCGCCAGGAATTTCCTCTAGTCTTTTTTGTATAGATAGATCCACCTGCATTTGAAACGCGTCCCATGATGACTCTTCGGCGGAGGCTTTTTCTTCAAAACCAGAAGTCGCCGTTTTAGACGACATTAGTTCTTCTGTTAAACGCCCTAAATCTGTTGATAATTTAGAGTAGCGTGCTTCTAATGCCCTTGACTCGGCTTGATGCTCTTCTGTCAGGCGATTTTCTTTATACTTTGCTCGCCAATGCGCCGCTTCTTTTTTTTCAAGTTCATCGGCTTTTTCTAAGCGGATGCGAAGCATAGCGTCGACTTCTTTTTTTAACTGATTTAAGCGAACTTGCTTTAAGGAGTCTTGTATTTGAGCCTCTTCTTTAGACGAACGAGCCTCTACCACGATAGGCATTAAAAAGACACTGCATAATAAAATTAAAATAAATTGTTTCATTTTATTTCCCTTCCCTTTGCACAGAGAGCGACAAAGGTAAAGTAACCATTTGAGGAGCTTTGCGGGCTTGTTTCACATCGATAGCGAGCTTAACTGCCTCGCGTTCAGAGAGAGTCAAAGACTCATTCCATTCGTAAACTACTTTTCCACTTTCTAACTTTCGCATTAAGGCTCCATATACCGTAGCGTTTTCATCGGTATAAACCATCCATTGGTTTCCAATTCTTAAAATTTTAGCGTTAATGGTCTCTCCATTTTTTCGAGTAAAAGGGGCATTCAAAATAGCCACTTCATCACCAAATCGAATTTCCTCTTGAATTAAAGATTTCATCCGCGAAAAAGCTTCTTCTTCTGAAGCATTCTCTGTTTGAAGATCGCGAAGTAGCGAACGAACACGTTCTAAACGAGCCTCTTTATCCCAAGGGATGCTTTGCTCTACTTGAACTTCTAAAGCCTTACAGGATTCCATCATTAATCCAAGAGCCGCTTTTCTTTTGCTCTTTACGCGTTCTGTTCTATTTTTAGCGTTTATTTGCTTGTTCTTTTCTAATTGCAGTTGCTCAGCTATTTTTTTTATCTTTACATTTAATGAATCTAGTTCTGAGGAGCGACGCGTTAAGTCATCGCGATATCTTTTTTCCAGTGTAGCGTAACGGGTCGCATCTTCTTTAATTAATTTTTCTGTCTCTTTAACCTGAGCTCCCATTTTTTTTACTTCATTATCTAGAGCCACTTTCTGTGTTTCCAAATCGCGTATATCGGCACTCACTTCAGCAAATCCACTGGTAGTAAGGCCTACGAAAAGAAATAAAAAAACAATCATCAACTTATAATTCATAAATACCTCTTTTAATACTTTTAATAACCGCATTGAACATCTTTTGGATATTCACTACACCAAGAATCCACAACGCGTTTTAGAATGTTCGATTTCTGATTTTGCAAACGATAGCGGCTCACTATGGCAGTGCCGCACTGTGGGTAAGTTTTATAATCCCAACGCCTATCGGCACACCACTGCCAAAGCAATTCCTTCACTTTATTATTTTCCTTATCTATTTGGCTTAATTTTTTATATTCATCGCAATTAGCTAAACTGGTATTTTTAAAGTTAGACGCCAAGCAATAACGTTTTAATCCATC
>DUVD01000107.1 GCA_012841225.1 Fibrobacter sp. | reverse complement strand
TCTTCAAGAAGCTTAGTGATAATTTTTCTCTTGATGCTTAGTGACCTTGCGGAGACGTCCATCATCTTGTTCAAGCGTTTGAAAAAGTCCTGTTCGTCTTTGGCTAGGTGTGCAATTCTAGGTAAATTAATGGTGACCACACCAATAGATCCTGTGCTTTCACCGCTGCCAAAAAAACCACCTGATTTTTTGCGGAGTTCTCTTAGGTCTAGCCTTAAGCGACAACACATGCTACGTACGTCGCTTGGTTCCATATCGCTATTGAGGAAATTCGAGAAATAAGGAGTGCCGTATTTTGAGGTCATTTCAAAGAGCAACTTGTTGTTTTCTGTTTCGGACCAATCAAAATCTTTAGTGATGGAATAGGTAGGAATGGGGTATTGAAATCCACGGCCGTTGGCGTCGCCTTCGATCATGACTTCGATAAAAGCGCGGTTTACAATGTCCATTTCTTTTTTACAATCTTTGTACTTAAAATCCATTTCTTTGCCGCCGACAATCGCATTTAGTTCGGCGAGGTCGTTAGGGACAGTCCAGTCTAAAGTGATATTTGAAAATGGTGCTTGAGTGCCCCAGCGGCTAGGCGTATTGACTCCATAAATAAAGGATTCTATGCTTTTTTTGACTTGTTCGTAGGGAAGACCATCTGCTTTTACAAAGGCCGATAAGTAAGTGTCGAAAGAAGAAAAAGCCTGAGCGCCAGCCCATTCGTTTTGCATAATACCCAAAAAATTAACCATTTGGTTGCAAAGTGTTGCTAAGTGTTTTGCTGGTGCCGAAGTGATTTTACCAGGGATGCCGCCAAGACCGTCTTGAATTAATTGCTTTAAAGACCAACCAGCGCAATACCCTGTTAGCATAGAGAGATCATGAATGTGAATATCGGCCCCGCGGTGTGCATTGGCGATTTCTTCATCGTATAATTCGGTGAGCCAGTAGTTTGCGGTAATAGCGCCCGAGTTGTTTAAAATTAAACCGCCAACGGAGTAAGTTACGGTTGAGTTTTCTTTAACGCGCCAATCGTTGACGTTCACATAGCTATTGACAAGTTCTTTATAATCGAGAACAGCGGATTTCATGTAGCGAATTTTTTCGCGCTGCTTACGGTATAGTATGTAAGCCTTAGCGACTTCTTCATAACCAGCGCGCTGTAAAACGCTTTCCACACTATCTTGAATTTCCTCGACGGTGATTTTATTGTCTTTAATTTTTAGAGAATAATCGGCAGTCACTTTAAGGGCGAGCAGGTCGATGATGTCTGTGTTATACTCGATGTTTTTCGCTTCAAAAGCCTTGATAATAGCGCTGCTGATTTTGCTAATATTAAAATCGGCTGTTTTGTCGTCTCTCTTTAGAACTTGATACATTTCCTCTTCTCCGTGTAAATTATTAAATGTTTTCTGCACCACGCCATTTAGTTTTTGGCACATATCGCTGGGCAATTTTTTGAAATTCGTTCCTCTTTTCGGCGTTGGGCGTCTGGAGGCCTTTTTGAATTAGGTCGCCAGAATCCACAAATTGCTGAAGGTAATATTTACTGTCTCCCTGAATCCACTTAGCTATTGCTTCGATGTCGCTTGCAGCATGAAACTCTTCGACAATTGTT
>DUVD01000106.1 GCA_012841225.1 Fibrobacter sp. | reverse complement strand
TTTTCGGCCTCGCGCAGGTGAAGTACAAGCGGCTTTTTCTTTTCAATGCCAATTTCTATTTGCTTTTCAAACAAAGTGCGTTGAGCGGCCTTGGTGCTTGCCCCATAATGGTAGTCTAAACCAAATTCACCACAGGCAATGGCTTTAGGGTGATCTAAATAAACCCGCAAGAGGGCTTCTTGTTCGGGAGTAAAAGACTCTACGTGATGAGGATGAATGCCATAGGCAGCGTAAATGAATTTATATTTTTCGGAAATGTTTTTGGCGTATTCAAATTCTTTAGGATCGCAGGCGACTTGAATCATTGCTTCTGGTTTTGATCCCATTTTAGCCCAGAGTGCTTCAAAAGACTCTTTAGTTTGTTCTTCGTAAGTGTCTAAGTGGCAGTGCGTATCTATAAAAGCAATCACGAGTATTGGACTCCTGTAATCAAGTAAATAACTTCGCCACGTGGAGTGTTAACGCTAATGCGCTCTCCCTCTTTTTTGCCGAGGAGAGCGATTCCCATTGGCGATTTCATGCTGATTTTGCCATTAAGCGGGTCTATTTCTTCGCTGCCCACAATAGAAAAGTTTTTTATTTTACCGATTTTATCTTGTTTAAGCTCAATTTGAGCGCCAAAGCGAATGGAGCCGTCTGTAGGGGCTTTTGTTTCGACCACTCTGGCGTGATCGAGGACTTTATCAAGTTTCCTTAAGCGCTGATCAATTTCGCGTAGGCGCATTTTACCATAGGTGTAGGCCGCATTTTCTGAACGATCGCCTTCGGCAGCCGCATCGCTGACTTGTTTTTGCATGGCAGGACGTTCAATTTGCTTTAGGCGTTTCCACTCGGCTTCGATTTTCTCAAAACCTTCTTTAGAAATAAAGTGTTGCATAAAAATAATATTAGAAAATAAAATTAATTACTAAGTTTTGTTCTATGAAAACCTCAATATTTAAGAAAAAGAACCCTAACTCTCGCTCTGCGCGTATAAGTCGTGTTCTTTTTAATCGAATGTTTCCCAAAAGACTTGATGCCCTAAAGGTTGCTTTTTCTGTGAGTATTGGTGTTTTTATTGGTATTATTCCCACTATTGGGGTGGCTATTCTTTTGACTGTGGCTATTTGCGCTGCGTTTAAACTCCCTAAGGTGCCTGGCGTGGTTTCTTCTTTTGTTGCAAATCCATTCACGCAATTTGGATTCTTTTACCCTGTCGCTTATGTCATTGGCTCTTGGTTTGTAAGCCCGGACAAAATTGCTTTTAATTTTTTGGACGAATTAGAAGGGCTTTCGTTTAGAAATTTTACTCGTGTAATAGCCCATTTGTGGGAAAACGCAGCCGACCATTTACTTGCCTTTATGATAGGTATTACGATTCTCGCTTTTGCTTTTGCGCTGGTTTTTTTTGGGATCGCTTATTTTGTGGTTTCTTACCGTAAGAAAAAACACGTTGAACTTAAAAACTCTTATATTCGAAGCTTAATTACAGAAGATGAAAAATTAATTAGAGAAGCTAAACAACAAAGGAAATCATTTCACATGCATATCTATCCTTTTAAAGCTCTTCGCCCGGTTCGTCCAGAAGAAGCTAAAAACATCTCCGCCCTTCCTTACGATGTGATGAACCGCGATGAAGCCGTTCAGATGGCAGAAAATTTGCCTCACTCTTATTTGAGAGTCACTCGCGCAGAACTTGAATTACCTCCAGAAATTGACCCGCATGATCCATCAGTTTATGCTCATGCCAAAAAGAATTTAGAGGGGATGATCGCCGATGGCATAATCGCTCACGAAGAAAAAGAGTGTCTTTATGTATACCGTCAGGTGATGGATGGTCGCGAGCAATATGGCTTAGTATGTTGTGTCCCCGCAAAAGATTATTTCCATAAAATTATTAAAAAACACGAATTGACTCGTGCCGATAAAGAAGAAGACCGCTTGCGTCATGTCCTTGCGACTAATGCAAACACGGGGCCCGTATTTTTAACATACCGTGACGAAGGTCAGTTTGATCTTTTTGGTGTTGTTCGTTCTCGTAAGCCTCTTTACGACTTTGTCACCGAGGGTGATGGCTTTGGTCACACGGTTTGGCTTATTGACGATGATCACGAAATCAAAGCGATTCGCGAGTCATTTAATAATATTCCCGTCTCTTATATTGCAGATGGGCACCACCGCAGCGCCGCTGGTGCTCGCGCTTCTGGGTTTAGGGCAGAAGAAAATCCAAACAACACAGGCGAAGAGGAATACAACCGTTTTCTCGCTATTCTATTTCCCTCCACACATCTTAAAATCCTCGATTACAATCGAGTTCTTAAAACCTGGAACGGGCACACCTCCGAATCTATTTTAAAAGGGCTTTCCTCTGTGTTTAATGTGAAGCCATTAGAAGCAGTGGTAAAGCCTCAGCAAATGCACCAGGTTCATTTGTACATGAAAAACTCTTGGTACCTTTGCGAATTTAAAGCCGAACTTTTAGCCGGATTAGGTCCTGTTGATAGCTTGGATGTCGCCTTGCTTCAAAACCATGTTTTAAAACCATTGTTTGGCATAGACGACCCAAGGACTTCTACTGAAATCGATTTTGTAGGTGGAATTAGAGGCCTTAGCGAGCTTGTGAAGCGTGTGGATTCAGGTGAGTGTACTTGTGCCTTTGCTATGTACCCTACAACGCTAGATCAGCTCATGGCGATTGCGGATGCTAACGAAATCATGCCGCCAAAAAGCACTTGGTTTGAGCCTAAATTACGCGACGGCCTTTTAGTACACACCTTGGATTAATTAAATCAAGGTTAATGCTTTTTTGCTATAATCATTGATCGAGAGAACAAGCCTAGTTCTCTTGAGTCAATGCAACGATTTCCCATAGAACAAGCTAAGTAAAAGTAATCATCTAAAGCGACGAGCGATTCTATTTTGGTCGAGTCGCTAGTCCTGTAGAGATCGCGCTGGATTTTAATTTTTCCAACTCCAGGTTGGCCCCTTTGCACTTGTAGTTCTATTAAAAACAACTCTTGCCATGGAAGCCCAGGTATTTCTCTAACACTCACTGGCCGCGAGGCAATTCTCGCGCTGCCTACTAGATCTATAGGGAGCTCTTTTTCTCCCTGATAAAGCGATGGCTTTACATAAAAAGATTCTTTCTGCTCTTTGAGTATAGAAATAGCAAAGTCCGTCTCGATGTCGTTTAAACGGTTAAAAAAAAGAGTGTCGCCTTTTTTTGGAATATAAAAGCTCCTAGTGTCTATAAATGCGGTTTCATTTTGCCATACAAAATTGATAAATTCGGACGTGACATGGCCTTCCGAAGAGACTTTGAGGAAAGAGCCGGGAACCCCTATCACGCGGCGTAATAAAAGTTCATCAACTCTTTTTTCTGCTAATACAATGTCTTCCGATTTTATTTTATTGACGCACCAAGGGAGCTTACAAACCCAAACGCGCGCTCCTCTTTTTACGTAAGGCGAGATGGATCTGTCTTTTATGACTACGGGTTCAATTGCATACAAGCGAATTAGTGTAGAAGTAAGTAACACTAGAGCTAAAAAAAATAGAGATAAAAACAGGCGTTTTTGCGAGCTTTTAAATAATAATTTTTTAACTTGCTTTTCTGTAGGGTTCATATTAGTCGGCGCTAGAAGAGTTATCCGAAAGTGAAAGCACGGCTAAGAACGCTTTTTGAGGCACCTCAACAGAGCCGATGTTTTTCATTCTCTTTTTGCCTTCTTTCTGTTTGTCTAGTAGTTTTCTTTTGCGCGAAATATCGCCACCGTAGCACTTAGCAAGAACGTCTTTGCGTATGGCCTTTACCGTGCTTCGACTAATGATCTTGCCGCCGATCGCGCCTTGAATGGCTACATCGAACTGTTGGCGAGGAATCAAGTCTTTTAGCTTAACGCAAATGGCATTAGCATAATGGACTGATTTATCTCTATGAATAATCACAGAGAAGGCGTCGACGGGATCGCCATTAAGTAAAATATCCAGTTTGACCAAGTTGTTACGTCTGTAATTCGAAGGCTCGTAGTCTAAGCCTGCATAGCCTCGACTTACCGACTTTAATCTATCATAAAAATCGAACATGATTTCGGCTAAAGGGATCTCGTACTTTAAGATGACTTTATTTTCGTCTATGTATTCCATTGTGGTAAACTCGCCACGTTTTTCATCGCAAAGAGTCATCATGGCACCTACAAATTCTTTGGGCGTAAATACTTGAATTTTAACGTAAGGTTCTTCGATATATTCAAAGCGACTAGGGTCGGGTAGCTTAGAAGGACTTTCAATTTTAATGGAAGCCCCATCGTTCATGTGAATGTGGTATTCTACGTTTGGAACGGTGGTAATAATGTCGACTTGAAATTCGCGATCCAGGCGCTCTTGCACAATTTCCATGTGTAAAAGCCCTAAGAAGCCAGCCCTAAAGCCAAAGCCGAGCGCTTCAGATGTTTCTGGTTCCCAAGAAATGGCGGAGTCATTAAGCTTTAGTTTTTCTAAAGCATCTCGTAAGTCTTTGTAGTCTTCTGGATTAATAGGATAAATTCCAGAAAATATCATTGGCAAAATATCTTTATATCCCGGAAGGGCTTTGGCAGCTGGGTTTTGAACCGAGGTCAGGGTGTCGCCAATTTTAACGTCGCTAATAGTTTTCATGTTGGCTAGGACATAGCCCACCATACCAGCAGAGAGTTCTTTTTGACGATTCCTAGACATTGAAAAAGTACCAACTTCGGTTACGATGTATTCGGCGCCGGTCTTCATCATTTTAATTTTGTCGCCAGCGCATAAGGTGCCTTGCACTACGCGAATATGGTTAATTACGCCACGGTAACTGTCGTAAACGGAGTCAAAGATTAAAGCCTGCAGGGGTGCTTCTTCGTTGCCAGTAGGGGGAGGGATTTCGTCGACGATTTTGTCGAGCACCGCCTGGATGTTGAGCCCTGATTTTGCCGAAATTCTGGGAATGGAATCAGGATCGTAGCCAAGAAGGTCGCCTACTAATTGTGCAATGTGATCGGGGTCAGCGCCTGGCAAATCTATTTTATTTAGAATGGGAATAATCGTAAGATTATTCTCAATGGCGAGGTACAAGTTCGAAAGAGTTTGAGCTTCTATTCCTTGACTTGCATCGACGATTAGAATAGCCCCTTCGCACGCAGCTAAAGAACGGCTGACTTCGTAAGAGAAATCGACGTGGCCGGGGGTGTCGATCATGTTGAGGGTATACTCTCCATCATCGCGTTTATATACCATTTTGATGGCATGTGCTTTAATGGTAATACCGCGCTCACGCTCGAGGTCCATACTGTCTAACAGTTGGTTTGTCATATTGTTGGACGAAATAGTTTGAGTGATCTCCAGTAATCGGTCGGCGAGAGTCGATTTTCCGTGATCTATATGTGCTATTATACTGAAATTTCTAATTTGGTTATGCTTTTTGGACATATTTCTACATTGAAGGAAGGTTAAACACAAATATAGTTATGTATATTTGTTCTAGTATTTTAAATACGGGTATTATGATGATATTTAAAAAGACTTTTATTGTTTTGTTCCTTTTAGGAATAGTGTCCTTGGTATTTGCAGAAGGCAAGCACTTTAATAAAAATTATGACGGCATTTCTCAAATCCAAGCAATAATTACCACACACGAGGGTAAAGTGGTGTTAGACCTCGACTTTAAGGCCGCCCCTAACACGGTTGCTAATTTTGTTGCCTTAGCCCAAAAAGGATTCTACAAAGGACTTACCTTCCACCGAATAATACAAGGATTCATGGTGCAAGGTGGCGATCCACTAGGCAATGGTCAAGGAGATCCAGGGTATTTTATAGACAACGAAATTAACGATCTTAAACACGAAGCTGGAGTGGTTTCTATGGCAAACCGCGGCCCCAACACAGGAGGCTCGCAATTTTTTATAACTCAAATGCCACAGTATCATTTAGATGGTAAGCATACTGTTTTTGGTCGTGTGACTGAAGGACAAGGCGTAGTTTGTCGCTTAGAACAGAACGATCCTATTATCAACATTGAAATTATCGAGAAGAAATAACATGAGTGCAAAAAAAGTAGCTCCTAAAAAACCAATTTCTGCAAAGAAGCCTGTTGTTGCCAAAACAGTGGCAAAGGCTGCTCCAGCAAAGAAGGCAGTTGCAAAGCCTGTTGCCAAAAAAGCCCCAGTTGTTAAAAAGACTGTAGTTGCTAAAACAACACCAGTCGTAAAAAAAGCTGTCGTTGCTAAAAAAGCACCGGTCGCAAAAAAAGTGGTAGTTGCCAAAACAACACCAGTCGTAAAAAAAGCAGTCGTTGCCAAAAAAGCACCGGTCGCAAAAAAAGTGGTAGTTGCTAAAAAAGCACCGATCGTAAAAAAGGCTGCAGTTGCTAAAAAAGCACCGGTTGTAAAAAAGGCTGCAGTTGCTAAAAAAGCACCAGTCGTAAAAAAAGCCGTAGTTACTAAAAAAGCACCAGTCGCCAAAAAAGTCACGACAAAAGTCGTTGCCAAAAAGGATGTTGCCACCAAAACAGTTGCCAAAGCCCCAGCAAAAAAAAGTCCAATCAAAACAACGGTAAAAACGCCAGCTAAAAAAGCGTCTGTCATAAAAACAGCACCAGTCGTTAAAAAAGAAGCCGTTGCTAAAAAAGTAGAAGTAAAGCCAGTCGCAAAAAAAGAGTCAGAAAAAAAAGTGACTAAAAAGGGCAACGAAAAGATACTAGGCGCAAACAAAAAGGCCACTACAAAAGTAGAAAAGGCTGTTAAAGAAGAAATAGTTCTAGATACGCCTTTTACCAAGCTGCTTCCCGCTGGAAAAAAACTTATAAAAAACTCCTTTTTTATTGAAATAGACGAAGTAGATGACCGCTTAAATAAAAAGAAAGTCTCTGCCGAGTTAAAGGGTTTTGAAAAACCAACGCAAGTCATGCGTCGCAAGGCTTCATTAGTAGAGGAAACTACCGAAGAATTGTACGAAAGAGTCATACAAGAACTAGAAGAAAAAAACTTGACTTTTTATCGCGAAGCGGCTACGCAGGTTTGCACAAAGTGCTGCGTTAATATTGTTGCTGCAGAATTTCGTGTCGACAAAGACTTGGGTTACTGTGATGATTGTGCAGAGCTTTTAGGACTTGGGTTTACTAAAGAAGCTCGCAAAGTGGAGTATCAAGTCAGCACCATGAAGCGAGATTCTTTAGATGAAGAAGAAGCTGAAGAAGATGAAGAAAAACCACCTTCTTTAGAAGAGCTCGAAGATGAAGA
>DUVD01000009.1 GCA_012841225.1 Fibrobacter sp. | reverse complement strand
CAATGCTAAATCAAAATAAAGGGGGTGAACAGCAGGGTACGTAGCGGGCAATAAAATCCCAGCAACCCCAAGGTACTTGTCTCGGTATTCTTCGGGAGCAAGCAAGCGCGCCTTTAAAAAACCACCAAAATACTTTCACACCCACCTCATTCATCTATGACGGCTGATTAATTGATATAAATAATTTGAATTATTTTTTACATCGCAGACGTGTAAACCAATTCTATTTCTGTAATTTTACATTCTAATTTTTTACAGACTGGGTTATTTTCGCTACCCCGCGATCCATTTAAAACTATGTACAATGTCATCAACCATATCGGCGCTGTGCATCATTTTATATTCAGTCGATTTAACGTATTGAAGCCCTATTTTTTTCATTTTTGTTATAATCAGCTTAATATCGACATCGCCGGGGTGAGGGATTGCGGCCGGGTAAATGCAAACCATTCCATTAGGTTTTAATAGGCTACGAAAATAGAGAAATAATTTGTCCGAATCGGGAATATATTGCAAAACATCAAAAGCAAAAATAGCATCTATACTCTTTTTTGGAATTAGGCCCGCTGCCTCAATATCATCGCTTTTTAAAAGCCGAACTACATCTGGGTCTGAGAACAGCGAGAGCCTTTCTTTTGCTGCTAAAATGGCCTCTTCATTTCGTTCTACAGAATACACACAACCCTCTTTACCGACCACTTGAGAAAGGGGAACCGTGTACCGTCCTTCACCACAGCCAAAATCAAGCGCATGATGCCCTTGCTTTACACCCAAACTAGTGAGCATTTTTGCTCCTTCACTCTTTAACCATGTGGCTTCGTGTTTCGACAATTCCAATATAAATTTCCTATTCTAATTTTGACAATGCAGTATTAAGTTAAATTAATTTATTTTGATTGCTTTTTTATGGCTTTTATTTTTTTGCGATGAAGGGTTTTTAATTCTTTTTGTGTCATTTTACTTCGGCGAATTCTCTCTGCAAAATCATCTACTTCTGGCACCGTTAAAATAGAAGGTAGGGATTGGTAATACCGTTTAAAATCGGCATCTCTAATCACATTCTTTGGTGTATTTTTGCCCGTCAAGCGCGCATTATTGCCAAATAGGACAATACTTAAACACTTCCCTTCCATTTCGGGGATTTGTTCTTGAAGGGCTTGAAGGTGCCCAAAGTTTTGATGCAAAGGGTTTTTAGTTTTATACGATTTCTGGTTTTTTCCACGGCCACAATATACGGTCCAGGTATTGGCGAATTCACCGCCTAAAACTCGCCCTATCCAGGTTTTCTTTTCGATCACGAGCACCCCTTTTTCTGTGACTGCCAAAATATCTATTTGCTGAACGCCATGGGAGCCCTTAACATAAATATCGTGAAAGACTTTTCCTTTAACGTACCTGCGGATTTCAGAAGCCGAAAAACGCTCACCGATGGCGCCGATGATTTTATTCTGATAAAGCCAAACGACTAAATAAATCGCAAAAAAAATAAAAAGTAGAGACCAAATTATAAACATTTAAGCCTTATGGTTAGGGTTATTGTTATATGAACATAGCATGATTTTCGGGTGAAGGCTCTTTTAATAAAATAAAAATACGCTCCCCAAAGGAAGCGTATTTAGTGGATGATGCAGGGATTGAACCTGCGACCCGCTGATTAAGAGTCAGCTGCTCTACCAACTGAGCTAATCATCCAAAAGTGATTTCAATTATAAAATAAGTTTTGTACATTTTCAAGATAAATTCTTAGACTTTTCCACTTTACTATGACAAACGGCGAACTTTTAGACCTTTACTTGAGCCATCTGGGCATTGAACGCAATTTATCTCCGGCGACTATCACGAGTTACCAAGAGGATTTGCGCCATTTTGTTTTTTGGCTTGATGATCACGCTCTTTTATTAAAAAACCTAGATCTTCTCATTTTAGATCAATTTTTAAACCAACTGGCATTAAATATCGACTATAGCCCCACTTCTGTAGCAAGGCATTTTTCGAGTTTACGCGGTTTTTTAAAGTTTATGCATCAAGAGGGTGTTTACCCCCATTCCACAGAATCGATGCTCGCTGTTCCTAAAATAGGGCTGTACCTGCCACAATGCCTCACTTTAGACGAGATAAATACAGTGTTTGAGCATATTT
>DUVD01000105.1 GCA_012841225.1 Fibrobacter sp. | reverse complement strand
TTAATAGTCTGCACAGAAGAGTTGGTATGAAGCGTAGCAAAAGTCAAATGCCCTGTTTCTGCAATGGTAATAGCAGCTCGAATCGTTTCTAAGTCGCGCATTTCACCGATTAAAACGACATCGGGGTCTTGGCGAAGCGCCATTTTTAACGCTTTAGAAAAACTATCTGTATCACTACCCACCTCACGCTGATTAATCATGCAGCCTTGGTGCTTGTGTAAAAATTCAATGGGATCTTCGATGGTTAAAATATGATCATGACGCTCTTTATTGACTTTATCGATCATCGCCGCGAGAGTCGTTGATTTACCAGAGCCCGTTGCTCCGGTCACGAGCACTAAACCCGATGGCCTTGTAGTGAATTCGCCCATAATAGGAGGCAAACCAAGGTCTTTAAATGTTTTAATCTCTAAAGGGATAATTCGCAAAGCAAGAGCAACACAGCCTCTTTGCAAATAAGCATTGGCACGAAAGCGAGCAATATTTGAAATACCAAAAGAAAAATCACATTCTTTGTTTTGTTCGAATGTTTTCTTTTGAATTTCATTCATGAGACTGTATGACATTCTCATGGTTTCATCTGGTTTTAACTTCTCGGTTCCAAGCGGGGTCAATTTACCAGAAACTCGGGCTAAAGGAGGAGCGCCTGCCGTAATGTGCAAGTCAGAAGCCTTGCGTTTGACCATTTCAGAAAGAAGATCTTGAATATTATATGCCATAGTCAGAATATAACTTATATTTATTCGAAAATGATGCCCTTTTCGCCTAAAAAAACAACAATAACGCATTATAATGCCAAAGGGATTGTTCTCGTAAAACGCCTCCCTTTAATCATTATTTTCGTTTTAATAATTTTATTTCTCCCTTTTGCGCTTGCTCATTTCAAGGGAAAAAATGAGTTTACTCCGATCAAAGAACAAATAGAAAATTTTAAAGGCATCGATTCAGATCAGGATAGCCTTTCTTTTGACTTATTAAAAGGAAAAATGACTTTGGTGGTTTTTGGTGCTTCTTGGTGTGGCCCATGCAACAACAGTATTTACCCGCTTAATAACCTTCATAAAAAAAACCAAGCTAAAGGCTTTCAAATCCTTTATATCAGTTGTGATGAGTCTATA
This sequence comes from Fibrobacter sp., assembly GCA_012841225.1. Classification (GTDB taxonomy): domain Bacteria; phylum Fibrobacterota; class Fibrobacteria; order Fibrobacterales; family Fibrobacteraceae; genus Fibro-01. Next base: position 5,736 of record DUVD01000105.1, on the reverse strand, counting down.
AAAAAAATGGCGGCATTTAAAAGAAGATATGACATGCCCTACCCAATGATTTTAATCAATGAAGATATTTCTAATAAATTCGGCTTTACCGGACAAATACCGTCTTACTTCTTTTTAGATTCGATGGGACGTGTCTATGATCGACAAATTAGCCGCTTTTCGGAACCAGAATTTCAAAAGAAAATAAACCAAAAACTCTAATAGGATTTTGTTCCTAAACGTTTAAATAACTGAATCAGTTTGTAGCTCTAAAAGAAGAACAAAATGATAAAAGAAGTAATTCTCCAGTATCTACTTTATTAAAATTGAAAACTAAGGTTTTTTGAAACGACAAAGAGGCAATTTATGCACGATCGTCTGGGAACAAAAGTACATTTGCAATTTCGCTCTTTTTTAAGGCGAGCATGAATAGCCGATCGAGCCCCAAAGCCACACCTGAGCAAGAAGGCAACCCATGATGAAGCGCTTCTAAAAAGTGGTTGTCTATTTTAGGCAGTGTTTTACCTAAGCGCTCACGCAAAAGCAAATCCGCTTTAAATCGCTCTTGTTGCTCAACAGCGTCCGTCAGCTCTTGGTAGCCATTGCAAAGCTCCATGTTTTCAATATAAAGTTCAAAACGCTTTGCCCAAATTAAACCATCATCACCGACATAAGTTTGAGCCAAAGCAGCTTGGCTCGGCGGGTATGCAGTCAAAAACTCTGGCTCCTCTTTGCCAAGCAAGGGCTCTATCACCATGACCATGATGTAATCCCACCACTCTTCTCTAGAAAAAGCCAAGTAATTACCAGGTACAGGAATATTATGCTTTTCACAAGAGGCGACAAAAGTCATAAAATTAGAGCAGAATGGTTCAAGTTGAGCATAGTTTTTAAAGGCGTCGACCCAAAGTGTGCGTTTGGCTTTTATTTTAGAGTTTAATACAACCGAGCATAAGTCCTCTACTTCCGTCATAAGCTCTTCCATAGGTATTCCTTCTCGGTACCACTCCACCATGCTAAATTCGCTATTGTGGCGAGCGCCCCTTTCTCCATAACGAAAAACCTTAGCAATTTGAAAGATATCGCCAAAGCCAGCAGCGAGCAAACGCTTCATGTGAAACTCTGGGCTTGTCATTAAATAGCGAGGAGGCAAGCCTTTAGTTTCAAAATAATCAAGATAGGGGTCGGTACCACAGGCATTTGATAAGGCAGGCGATTCGACTTCTAAGATTTTTCTTTCTTCAAAAAAAGAACGCACTTTTTTTAATAAATACTGACGGGATTTCCAATCTTCTAAAGTGCAGGTAGGCTCAAAATTTTCCATATTCTAAAACTACTACATCGGAAAGAAAAAAGAACAAATATAAAAGTTGTTTTACATGTTATTACAAAAAAATCGTAAATAGGCTATTTCCTAATTGTTCTTTACGCAACGAACAGACATGTAAATTTTGGTATCACTAGAAAAGCGTTCTACGTTTTCTTCTTTGGTAAACAAGGAACGAGCCATAGCGCGACCATTTTTTTGAACCTCAGTCCAAAAGTAAGCCCCTTCAGTCAATAAGGTTGAGATACCATTTTTATTAGCGTACCCACCAAATAACACCGAGAAGGCGTAATCATCGGAGCCATTAGACCTCAGTTTTTCCGCTGCACCTCCAGCCATTTTTTCAAGGCGCTTCCAATCGGCATCTGTCGAAAGGCGATACCCTTCTGGACAAGCCAATTGAGCGGCGTCCCAAGTATAGAGGCGGCCGTAAACACTACAGTACTCTTCTTCTTCATCGTAGCAGGTAGACTCATTTTCTGTTTTGTAATTCATGTTTTGCACAATCCAAAAGGAACCGCCAATGTCTGTGGCTTTATAAGTTTGATTATCTCGAGCATCTTTGACTTCGACAAACACAGGACAACGAACTTTAGACTCTAAGGCGATTAAAATTGAATCAACGGCACCGTCCCAAGCCTCGCAAAAACGAAATAGCTCTTTGCCTGGCAGAGGGTTCCCTTGTTCGTGATGCGCCTGTACCCAGCGAGTAATAAAATCCTTATTGGGGACAAGCAAGTCGGGGATAACATTTTTCTTTTGTAAATGGAGGAGCGTTTTCAACCAAGCCGAGGCTAGTGAGGCAGGGCTACCCCAAAAACCTTCCAAAGCCCATTTTTGGATATTATTGTTCAATGGAGAAGGGCTAGTCACGGTTACTTTTTTAGCTACCCCTTTTTCAGGTACTTCGCGGCATTTTTCAAGCTGTAAGGTGTCGCCTGTAGAATCCGCGTACGCCTCGCAGCCCGCGATGCAAGATTCTATGTCTTTTTTGGGGCACTTGACCCAGAGTATCGTGTCTACTAAGTTTTTTATCGGCTGCTGGTAAGATTTATTTTTTAGAGCTACCTCAACAACCTCGTCAAAAAATCGAACTGCGCTTAAGCTGCCTTGTAGGGTTTCCATTTGCAGGTAGTGTATGGCGTCCATACAAACAGAAAGTTGTTTTTTATCGGCGCAAACTTTAGTGCCGTAACTAATAGAAAACTGAAGCGGGCAAGAGGCAAAACTTGCCTCAGGCATGGAGTTAAACAACTTTCCATAAACTTGTAGTGCGCTATCTGGAGGCATTTTGCCGCAATAGATCTCTTCTATCTCATTTTTCTTAACCATTTGTCGCACGGTGGCATAATCGCCGTTGTCAACAGCTTCTCTGAGTGCTTCTTGGGCAAAAAGCGCGACCCCTAAAATTAATATTGAAGCGTATATTTTTTCTATCATAAGCTGTAATATAGAAAAGAGGGGTGATGATTATCCAAGTATTTTCTATTATAAATGGCATGATTTACTCTATCGACTCCATACGGGAACAATTCCCCGTTTTAATGCAAGAGCCTTTGAATTCAAAGCGCTTTGCCTTTTTAGATAACACCGCTACGACGCAAAAGCCTCTAGAGGTGATTGAGACGATGAATCGTTTTTATAAAGAGCATTATAGTTCTGTTAAAAGAGGCGTTTACCGTTTAAGTGAAAAAACAACGCAGGCCTATGAGCAAGCGAGAAGAGAAGTAGCCCATTTTATTCGCGCTGCAGATGAAAATGAAATTATCTTTACCCGAGGCACTACAGAGAGCATCAATTTAGTGGCGTGGTCTTACGGGCGACGCTTTTTAAAAGAAAATGACGAGATTTTAATTAGCGCACTGGAACACCACGCCAACATCGTCCCTTGGCAGCTCATCGCCGAAGAGCGCCAAGCTAAACTGCGCGTTATTCCCATGGACGATGAGGGCAATTTGCTACTCGACACCTTGGTCGATTTAATAAAGCCAGGCGTGACCAAAATATTTTCCATTACTCACATGAGTAACAGTATTGGCACGGTAAACCCGATTGCCGAAATCATTAAACGAGTTAGAGAACTCTCTCCTGATACCAAGATTTTAATCGACGCAGCGCAAAGCATTTGTCACCTAGAAATCGATGTTCAAAAGTTAGATTGTGATTTTCTCGCCTTCTCTGCACACAAGATGTATGGCCCAACGGGCGTTGGTGTCCTGTATGGGAAAAGTGCCGTTTTAGAATCTATGCCCCCTTGGCATGGCGGCGGTGAAATGATCTCTCAGGTGACTTTTGAGAAAACTACTTACGCCGCTCCGCCAGCGAGATTTGAAGCCGGCACGCCGCCTATAGCAGAAGTGATAGGCCTTGGAGCCACTATCCAATGGCTTAACAAAGTAGGTCTCGATGTGATTAAAAAACATGAACACGAGATTACCGAATACGCGCTTCAGTCACTACAAAAAATTCCCGAAGTACGCTTTGTGGGGACACCCCAACAAAGAGGCCCTTTAATTAGTTTTACTTTAAAAGGAATTCATCCTCACGATGCAGCGATGATTCTCGATGAAGAAAACATTGCAGTGCGAAGCGGACACCACTGCGCCCAACCTGTAATGGATCGACTGGGAGTCCCTGCTACCCTACGTGCGAGTTTTGGAGTGTACACTCAAAAATGGGAAGTCGACCGATTGGTTGAAAGCCTATTGAGGGCAATTCGCTTATTTAAAAATTAATAATTGATTGGGGGTTGGCGAAATGCTTCACTAGGTAGTAATTCTCCAGGAGAAGACCTATTGGCGTCCTGCCCTCTTAAATTAGGGCTTTGAAACTCTTGCTTCTTTTGCTCTGATTCTAATTCTTGAAGGTATCGTTCCCAGTCTTGCACAGACACATCTAACTCAGAACGAGAGAGCAGCATGAGTTCACGAAGTTGAATTAGCTCTTTCATTTGATCGCGTTTCATAATCCAAAGTTCTTGTTCTTCGGGCATTCTCTCTATATTAAACAGCAAATTCAAGTACCTGTTTTCTGCTTCCATATAAGCTTTATAGGTGTCTTTATAAACAAGTTGCCGATCGGTCACCATCATTTGTTGAGACGACTGATTCGAAGCACAGCTCACTAAAAGAATAATAGAGATTAACCCTAAAAAACATTTCATTTCTTTTCCGCTGTATATAGTCGCTCTAAAGAAATATGGCTTTTGAAAGTAGCCGTGTCACCAGTCGTTGGGTTAACCATGGTGTGAACGCCTTGCTTGAATTCTCGCTCTTGGCAAGGCACTCCAGTTAATGGATCAATGGCCACCCAGTACTGCGTATAATATTTTGCTTCCAACCCTTTATAATAAGATTGAAATTGTTCTGTGCCTATACCACTATTGACATGTTGTTCCCAAATAAAATAAGGAAAACTTTCTTTTTCTTTTAAATGAATCGTATAACCAAGACAACGACGAGAATCTAAATTATGAAAACCATTTGTAACCACAGAATCGATTTCAATTAACGCAAAATTTAATCGATCCCGACTTCTCAATAAAGCAGTGATATCTTCTTTAATAGGAACAGGGCCTTTTAATAAATGGGTCATCTCCCAGCGATGTTTTTCGTTTCGAATGAGGTGTTTTACATTTTCGGGATGAGCGAGCTGCTCGCGCCAACGCGTAGGCATTGAAATAGATTGGAGGAGGGTATCGTAAAGTTCGAAACCTTTGATTTCAATAACACGCCGATCCAAAGCAACCATATCAATTTCTCGAATGCGCCATAATAGTTCGGAAGGCATATAGTTTTTTAGATAACCTCTTGACTTATCAATTTCGAAAACGCGATTAAGGTAGAGTGTATCTGCTTTACTTGAATAGGTTAGTTTGGTATAACCCGCTGTAACCGTACCAATTCGCTCTTCACCTTTTAGGTCCATTGTAGCGTAATATGCTTCTGTATAGAGATTGAAAACAGCCGGTTCTTTTAATTCATAATTAATTTCGACATTAGAACTGCAGCCAAATAAAACAAAAACAACAACAACAACCAGCATTTTACTTATCTTCAAAAAAATCATTCTTTCACAACCTCAATCTGTTTAACGGCAATAACAGAGTCTTGACTTTTAAATTCTAACGTAATAAAACCAGCTTTTCTAACGCGAAATAATTCTCTAGCAGTCATTAAGCCCCCTGCCGAGGATTTTCCTTTGACCGCATAAGAGCCAAGCCTTGAGGATACTTTCGCTTCGCGGCGCCATTTCTCTGGACCACGATTTTCTATTGTACCTTCATATACAATATATTCTATTTCATCAAAGTCAAAGTTCTTTCCGTATTGTAATTGAAAAACAATGGGGTCATTCAACGCAAAAATGCTAGAGGTATCTGCCACACGCTCTACAGCTTGATTCCATTCACGACCCACGACAATCATAGG
>DUVD01000008.1 GCA_012841225.1 Fibrobacter sp. | reverse complement strand
TTATCTTCTGCTTCTACGGCGAATCGTTCGTACGCCATAATCGTTGAAGCAATCGTCTTCGCTGCGGACATTTCTCCAGTGTCCACGCCTATCACGGCATTCAATGCGTTCAGCGCGGTCTCTGTTGTAGTTCACTCTCATCCAAACGTCGCCGAAGTCATTGTAAAACAGGAACTCCCCATCACGATCGCGGCGATGACAACGACCTTCGACTAATACTTCGCCTGTTTGATACTGTATCGAAAATCTACCAGAGCCAATGTCGTAACAATCTGGTTCTTCGTAATGAAAACTAGGTGAACCAGAACGACGTCCACCTCTGTTTTCTTTAACAACAACGACTTCATTGCGGCGTGGCTGCTCTTTAACAACAATGACTTCATTACGACGTGGCTGCTCTTTGACGACTACAGTCTTTTGATGTCCGGAACCACCGCTACGAACATCCATTTTAAAAGAATGACGAGCAGTCACAGAGCGATCTAAGCGCCCCGAACGCTGTAAGGACTGAGTAAACATATGACGACCGCGAGGATCACTAACTGTAAGACGAACATCCGTATTTGGTCGATTACAACTCATTCTATAAGAATTATCTCGATCGTTGATGGTTACGTCACAACAGTTTCCCCTGTCACAAGCGCTGGTTTTAATAACGCTAGCACCCGCAAGAGGAACTATCAAAAGCAGAGAAATAATGATTTTATTCACTTTCGTCCTTTATTTAAAAATATGATTATATTAGAAGTCTTTGTAAATTTATATTATTTGCTTTACGAAGAGAGAATTTATCTAAAAAAAACAAGCTGTTTTTTTTATCCCTTCCATTTTTTTTCGGAGGTTTCATGAAATTGTTAGCTGGATTTATTGCTTCTTGTATAACTATTGTTGCTGTTTTTTATATAAAACAACAATCTCACCCCACACCTAATTTTGAAAAATCCTCTAATCTCGTTCAATACATAGAGGTTTCTGGCTATCATTCAGAAATTTTTTCTTCTGACGATATTTCGTGGGAACTTCAGCTTTCTTTAAGTGGTAAAGAAAAAAACGACCTGATTCAGAAAAAAAATGCGAGAATACAAGAACTTACCACTCTCACTTCCTCTCTTGAAATAAACAAAGACAGTTTGTTATTTGAAAACTACACTTTAAGAAAAGAATGGAGTTGGAACAATGGCAAAAAAGTTTTAGCCGGTTATCAATTAAACCAAACGATTAAAGTTTCTTTAAGGTCTCAAGAAAAATCAGATTTATTTTCCGAAGGGCTTACCCAAATCAACGATCTTGAAGTTTTAAACATCAAGTACGATATCAACAATAAAGACGAAAAGAAAAATCAAATTGCCGCAGAGGCTTTTAACAAGGCAAAAAGAAAAGCTACTGTACTTGCCTTGGCTAGTGGAAAAAAACTAGGACGCGTTCTTTCCATTTCGGAAACCGCCCAGCAAAACGAATCTATTGTTTTTTCTACCTATAAAAGCAGAGGGCTACTAGGTGGCGCAATGACGGCTGTTGGTGAAAATGGACCCAACAAAACGACTCTCGAAGCAACTACTTTTGTTCGTTTTTCAATAAAATAATTTTAGATTACATTAACATAGAAGGGGGTGCACTAGCGTCAAACTCGCCATTAGACTCGGGTTCTTGGTAACAAGTTTCTGGCATTTGCACTTGAGTTTGAAAATACGTACGATGGGCGCTCACTATTTTTTCACGTGCAAATTTAGCATCTAACCACTCTCCGATTTGCACATTTTTTCCTTCTAATTCTTTATAGTATTGGAAGAAGTTACGAGTGATTTTCAAAAACATAGGATCCACATCTTGAATATCTCGAATGGGTCTTGGCGTGTAAAGAGGAACGCCTAATACCTTATAGTCCTTTTTGCCTCCGTCCGTCATATCGAGAACGCCGAGCACGCGGCAAGTAACGACTGTTCCTGTATTGAGCGCCGCTGAATTATAAATCAACATGTCAATGGCGTCGCCATCATCGGCAAGAGTACTAGGCACAAAACCATAGCTACAAGGATAGTTCATTGAAGATAAGAGACAACGATCCAAACGAAAGACGTTCAACCGTTCATCATACTCATACTTAACGTTGGTGTCTTTTCCAATTTCTACGACACACTCCACTTCGTAAGG
>DUVD01000104.1 GCA_012841225.1 Fibrobacter sp. | reverse complement strand
GAGATCATGTGGTATACTCCTAATGGAGAGTATGAATCTAAAGTCTATTGGGATACTCTTTTAGTAGAGCCAAGCCAAATGCGCTGGAATACAGGAACCAAAAATGCCGATATTTCTGGAATCCCTACCAAATTTCATTATGTAAAAATTGGTGGTCTCAAAGAAAAAAAGACATACTACTTTGCCGTAGAAAGCAATGGAGAAATGCAATCCATCGACAAAAATGGAATGCCACTTCAATTTACAACACCTGTAACACAATATGATTTTTCTGTGCGCACCTACCAATACCATTGGGCCGATATGTCTGGCATCAATATTAACGTATTCAACAATGAAGCTCGCGCCTTCGACAGTTTAACAGTGCGGCTTTACATGCGCGGTAAAGACGACTTGTACAATGATATTGGCATTCGAATGGATATCTGCCAAGCTTACGACGAGGCCGGTTTTAATAAACCCTGTTCCCCAGAAACGCTCACAGAGCTCACTACCCTTTTTAGACTCACTCACCCTATCAAAATTGAAGACACTTACGACGCCACAAGTGGAACTTGGCAGTGGTACTTCCCTATTCCTCTTGGGAGCACTGTCATTAAATCTTCCAGCCGCTTCCGTATAGATGTACTTTTAGATAGACGCAGCCGCTGGGCTCCTTATTTAGATTTAATGAACGCCGCACCAGATAAAAAGATCTATTGTCAGGCAGGTTCTTCTTGGTACAGCCCATCAAATCTCGCATCAGCATCAACCTTAACTAAAAACCCTGGCGACTGGAGCTGGGCGCCGCACTCTCGTGCCACGGGCGATTATGCCGATTACCCAGGCATGCCTTGCTTAAGTAAAGACGAAGGTGATACCGATTTTGGAGCTGCTCCCATTAATCCCTATGTTACCGTTTATCGGAAAAATGAATTCGTATGGGGCTATAGCCCTTCTTACACAGAAATGTCAACTAAGCGCGCCAAATACGATATCAGCCTCACTTTAGACGCTCCCTTTAATGTTTCTAACGGCTCTCACATTGAACTTGATCAAAGCGGAAGCACTGTATACGTTAAAGGTACAGCCAAAGTAACAGAAGGTGGTTTTATAAACCGCATTTGGGCAAATGGTATCGAAATTCCAAGCATCTCCTCCGCAGCCACTTACAACATGCTCACCGACATGTGGGATCTCAACATCCCCGTTAAAATGACAATTGGCTCTAATAAAGTGGACATTACCATATTTGCAGGCCCAGACCCGACATGCCTTGACTGTGTAAACAACGGCAGTTGTGATTTTGAAAATCGAAGTTTTTTTGTAGAGTTTACTAAAGGTAATGCGAGCGCTAGTAACTTGCGGGTGGTAGACGCCTCGGGTAATGCCATTTCAAGCCCAGCAGACCCTAACGCCACTTCGTTCTATATTTATGTAGGAGATAAAGATAAGGCGGATTATAAAGGCGCTATTTATGCCTTAGTAATTAACGCAAGACAAAAAGACACGCTCCAAGTAAAGCTAGATCCCGAATCCGGTGTTCCAGGATCATTCCGAAGCGCCACTTTAATTTCTGCCGTTTCGACGCCCCCTAATTCGCGAAATCAAAGCACCGAGATTTCCTTTTTTGGTGGAGACACAATCCAAGTCATTTACGTAGACCCCGAAGATGAAGAAGACACTTCTAGGCAGTCATTCTATGCTAAAGCGACATACCCTACCCCACAAAAAGTGCTCGCCCAAGACTTGAATTGCGACGGCATTACAGACAACTTAAACATCACCTTTAGTGCTGCTTTTGATGCCTCTATCACCTTTGACAGCCTTTGGGTAAGCTTTAAAGCCACCGAAACAGCCCCTGGGGATAGTTTCATGATTTATATAGCTCAAGAGCTTGTTGGGAAAAGCACCATCGATATACCGCTAAGCCGAGGGACTATTCCGAAAACGCCATCCCCCGAGGGCAACATCACCGCATTCCTAAAAACAAAAGGGACGGTATCTAAAGAAATAGCAGAAATTACGGACGGCATTGCACCCACATTAATGAGCGTTACAGTGCTTGAAAACCCAGACCCAAGAAGCCCGGAAGACACTGTTAAAATTTCTTTTTCTGAAAAAGTAACCTTGGGTTCCTTATCCTCGTGGCCTTTAGTTATTAAAGATCAGAACGGCAATGATGTCAATCAAACCGCAATCACTGTTTCTGACAAGGCCATTACAGACGATGGAGGAAAGAGCTATCTATATGTGATTACTGGAAACACCTCTGGCACATTGTTAAAGCCCGGCTTTATAGCCTCTATACCATCCAGTTTTATGGTGACGGACGCTAAACTAAACAAATTAGACCCGCTTAATGCTTGCCAATTGCCAGTCAGCGTCGCGGAAACCCCAAAACCAGTGCCTTTAAAATTAGCCGAAATGCGAGATTATACAGGTGATGGATACCCCGATGAAATATTCATCCGCTTTAGCAAAAAATTGCGCGATAAAGACATGCTCGACAGCTTTACCATTGATTGGGGGAGCCCTTCAGTCATTAAAAACTTCGGCCCCAATTCTTGGACTCATACTTACGAGACCTCTGACCCTTACTATGCTTACGTTGGGCATTTAGACACCTTGGTCGACGGCACTATTGTGAATGTGATCACCGACTCGACTCTTACACAAGACACCGTTTCAATTATTACCATTAAAATTCCTAGCACGGGCTCTTACGTGCTAGGCACCTCTTCTGGTAGCTACAACGGCTATGGAAAAATCAAACCTAGGCTCGGTCCTGAAGGAGGCTTTTTTGATAAGTCTTATCCTCTAATCGACAAAGCGCCTCCTATTATTTTATCAGCAAAAAAATCATCGGCCGGAAGTCTTGAAATCCTCGAAGTGGATATGTCTGAAGTATTGAAGGTTGTTGATGGCGAGCATTACCTAGAACGCAAACGCGGTTCTGAAACAACCTATTTTACGCCGATAAGTATTGCATCCAACCAAAAAAAGCAGACTTTTATCTATAACGATAGCGATCCAAGCGCAATTCGAATTGGCGATTACATTCGTTTGATTCCAATTAGTACACTCTCTAAGTTCACCGATATGGCAGGGAACTACCCCGGGGATGATAACCCCTGGATTCAAGTGAGAGGCTCTATTGCCGAGAAAACCACGTTTAAGGTGACAATGCAACAAAACCTTACTCAGCCCAATCCTTCAGTAGTACCTTATAATGGTGCCTTGCCTAACGCCAACGAACACTTCCGTTTAACAATACTCGATGGCGATAAAGAAATACCCCTCGCTAGAGGCAAAGGAAAACTAACATCTGTTTTTGGCGAAGCACCCTACGACACCAATTCTTATAAGCATGCTGGACCTACCTTTATGATCGAAGTGACTATGCCTTCGGCCTTAAATGAATCAGAAGGCATCAGGACTTGGGCGTTCCAAATCAACTTCGAGGCATTTCTTTACGACAACCTAGGCCAATTTATCAATTCGGCAAGTTATTCGTTCCATTTTTCCGAAATTGGTTATGATAAAATATCACCTAACGGCGTGTTCTCTCTATGCTTGGAATGGATGGCTCAAGATGGCTTAGCGCCAGTCTCTGAAGACGAAAAGAAAATAGGGAGTGGACCATATATCGCTCGCTTCAATTTAAAATCGAATGCTTCTTATATGCTTGCCCCATCAGGTGAAGAAGATTCTTACAAAAAAGGTGACCTAATTAAAGTACGTGAGGATAAAACCTCCACATTTGGATTTAGGCGAACGAAGTAGTTGAAATATGAAAAAGTGGTATTT
>DUVD01000103.1 GCA_012841225.1 Fibrobacter sp. | reverse complement strand
TTTGGCGTCACAGACGGTATTCTCGAAGAAATTCAAAAGAGCGTCCCGATTCCAAGGTAGTTATGCGCTGGATCGATAAATTAATAGCGTATCAAAAGGCGATTCCGCAGACGCCATACCGAGAAGGTTTTTTGATTCGACTTTATTATTTTTGGCAGGAGTGGTTTACCTCGGCAGGGCGTGCACTTATTTCTGTTTCTTTGATTGCTCTATTTTTGTTTATGGTGCCGGGTGCCTTTCTTTCGCGACTTTTTTTGGCGTTTTTGGTAGCCCTTTTATTGATCTCTTTTTTAGTGCGTCGCAAGCCCCAATTAAAAATAACTTCGGTTTTTATTTTGCCCGTTCGAGAAAAAGAAACGGGGACTTTATTTGCTACGGTCCACTCTTTTAATGAGGCACCTTTTGTTTTTTTAGGTTCGTTTCGTATTAACCCTTCATTAAAAAGTCTCACCGCTTTACCTCGTCCTTTTAAGCATGGCGAGCGAGATTCTATTGCCGTAAAAATAAAAACCTCACGTCGAGGCGCTTATCTTTTTAAACGCATTGCTGTGATTGTGCCAGATGCTTTAGGATTAGTGCAAAGTCGTGTTTACTATGAGGGTGTTACCGAATTTTTAGTTTATCCACGCCTCCTTCAAGTTCGTCAGTTTCCTTTTTTAACGCAGGGGCCTCTGGGGCGGGATTTTGCTTTATTGTTAATGCCCTCGCTGGATCGCGGCATTGATTTTATGGGAGTGCGCCCTTATCGAGAAGGGGATTCCGTGCGCGACGTTGATCACAGGGCTTTTGCCCGTTACCTTAAGCCCTTTACTAAAGAATTTGCAGAAGAACGTGGTGCGGGTATTGTGTTTGTTTTGGATGTGCGTTTTAGTCAGTTCACCAAAAAAATATTTATGGAGCCTGCCATTGCCCTTGCGGGAGCCATAGCAACTTGGTTTGATAAGCGCAATGTATTAGGTCGCTTTTTCATTAACGACGAAGAGATTGACATCACCAGAGGGGAGTGCCTTCCCCTGGTTCTCGCTGCCCTCGCTCGCATACCAGAACCGCGCTTTAAATCCAAAGAGGTACCTGGAACATGGTCTCCTAAGGCGCGCCCAATGGGACCTGTTTTTGCGGTGTGTCTTGTAAAGAACAACTCCAGTTTGATTCATAAGCAAATCGTCGTTTCGGACAAACGTGGTGGCGATGATTCCGTTTTATTTTGGGAACCTTCAAAAAAAGAGGAGGTGTTTTTATGAATCACTTAAGTACGCTCCTTCTTTTATTATTGTCCATTTTTTTTGTGGGCTACCAATCAGAAGTGTACCTTCTTGCGGTGCCAGCTGCCTTGGCGGCGATTTGGGTTTTTACGCGAGTGGGCGCTGGTAAAACAGCCGTTCTTCGCAAGAGTATTTTGTATGCGGCTATTGTGCCTTTTTCTTTATGGTGGGTGCTTTCTCCAAGTGTAGAAGGTCGTCTTTCGCCTTGGTTGTTTTATATTCCTGCTTGGTACTGTATTTTTTTAGCACTTATGCAGTGGCGGAGTGTAGGGCGAGGCGGCGAGCTCGTTTTTGTTCGTTTTAATACCTTAGCTGCTCTTCTCTTTGCTATTCGAAATCCAGATCGTTTTGCCATGGCAATCGCTTGCCTTTTTTTATTCGTTTTCTTGTGGCATATCCGCCCGCGCGGCCCTTTTTTTAAATGGTTTATTTCTTTTGCAGCGGCTATGCTTTTTGCTGTTTTTTTTGTTTTTGCGTCTATCACCATTAAAACAAGTCAGGAGAAAAAACTTTCTAAAAATTGGGGAGAGGATTTTTATTGGAACCGCCACATGCTAGGCTTTGACCCCGTGGCCTCTTTGGGTTCTTTTGAAAAGAATTTTGACCCCAAGTACAATGATCAAATAGTACTTCGCTTGTGGACTTCTAGCCCGCCTGTTTACCTTAAAGCGGTGGCTTATGAACGCTATATTCAAGGATTATGGAAGGTCTCTAGCGATTTAGACGTCTTATACCCTACTCGTTATCAAATAGATTATGCCGTCTTTAAATCGGAGTTAGCAAGCGATAGCGCTGTATGGGTGCAGTCTGCATTAAACACATTTCAATATCTATTTGCGCCACAGGGGGCGAGTGGTGTTGCCGTAAAAGCGGCCGATTCTGTTCAATATTTTAAAGGGGGTGTTTGGCAGGCTCTTGGGGTAGATCGTTCGGATTGGTATTATTTTAAAGGCTCTGTTTTAGATACGAGTGCTGCTGCTCTTTTCCTTAAGGTGGCAGATCGAGATAAGGCGTTAGTCGAGCGTGCGTCTTTAGCAATGGGCTTAGATACATTATCGACTACATTAGAAAAGGTCAAACGCATTCGATTTTACTTTGCCGAAAACTTTGAATACTCCCTTTACTTACCCATAAAAAAACGAGATGATTTATTAGACGTTTTTTGGGAATCGCGTCTTGGGTATTGCGAGTATTTTGCCACCTTAGCAACCTTGCTGCTTCGACATCACAAAATTCCCGCTCGCTATGTTGTTGGTTTTGCTTTTCCTGAGTTTTCGAGTAGAAGCCAGTATGCTTTTTTTAGAAGGCACAATTCTCATTCGTGGGTGGAGTATTTTGATGGGCATTGGAAAATAACAGACCCAACCCCAATAGTCGCAATAGATGTAGAAAAAGCAGGTTTAATTAAAGAAATTCAAGAAGGTTTTCGCGCGCGGAGCGCCTATGTTCTCCACTTAATTAAAGAGGGCTCTTGGAGGCAAAAAATTGATGTATTGCAAGTGATAACCGAAAAATGGCTACACAGTTTTTGGTTCTATTTCATTTTAGTGGCGGTGCTAGCCGTGATTTTTGTTTTAAAGCGACGTCAAAAAATAACAACAAAGTACATTCCTGATGCCCGCGCTTTAGAATGGCGAGTTAAACTAAATCGAGTTTTTCGCCTTCTTCAAAGAATGGGCTATTACAGAAAACCAGGAGAGACCATTGGCCACTTTATTTTACGCCTAGAGCTTTTAAGCGCACCTAATAAAAATGATACTTTTGAAAAGCAACTAAGAATGTTGAAAAAGTACCAGAAAGAGCGCTGGCGAAAGGCTTCAAGAGATTGACAGAATTCATTTTAAAATTATCTTTTCATTTATGATAACATCACTTATTTCGATTTTAACAGCAGTCCCTCTTTGGGAATTACTTTTAATTTTCTCTGCAAAAATGATCGAAGTTTCTTTAGGCACTTTGCGTCACATTCTGATCAATAAGGGTTATCGAAAACAGGGGACTATCCTTTCTTTTTTTGAAATCATGCTTTGGGTTTTTGTAGCCTCTACTGTCATTAATGGCATTGCAGAAGCACCCATTAAAGGGCTAATTTATAGCCTTGGTTTTTCGGCTGGCGTGTACATCGGTTCTCGTTTAGAATCTCGAATTGCGGTGGGTCGAGTTTTAGTGCAAGTGATCACTTCAGAAGAAATAGGTCGAAACATGGTCTCGATTCTTCGCGATCAGGGTTATGGAGTAACCACTATTAATGCCGAGGGTTTAGAATCGGGCAAATTAATGCTACTGCTTTTTGCCAATCGCCTAAAAAAAGAAAAAATCATAGAAATTATTCATGAAGTGGACAAAAGTGCTTTAGTGGTCGTTAGTGCCGTAGACGTCTTAACTGGCGGTTTTTACCCTACTTGGAAGCGCCTCGGCAAGTAGCTTGTAAAGACTACAACGCTTTTTTTTTTGCTTGTTTTTATTTTAG
>DUVD01000102.1 GCA_012841225.1 Fibrobacter sp. | reverse complement strand
TGAAACGATGCCTCTTGATGCTTTTGGGCGTCCGGATTTTTCGACTTACGGGTTAGACGTCAATTGGACGCACTCGAGAGGGATTTGCGTTTTAGCTTATTCTTTTGACGCCAAGGTGGGTGTGGATTTAGAATTTCATAAAAAAAGAACGATCCGGCTTGCAAAACGATTTTTTAACCCAGAAGAAGTCGCCGCTATTGAAGAATTCAACGAAGAATCTTTAGCGCAAGGCCTTTTTTATACCTTGTGGTGCCGAAAAGAAGCCTATTTTAAATGCTTTGGCGGTCACTTTTTTGAAGAGGCCTTAGCTAAATCAATGTTAGCAGAAGATGCCTCTAATTACTCTTTTATAGAACCGTCGCTTGGGTTGTTAGACGGTGGTAAGCCCTACTCTTTTTGTATAGTTTCGGCCACAAAGTAAAATCTCATGCTTTTAATTGGCAAGAGGATTTGGTTCGTGAGGGGTAGTGTCTTTTACAAAAATAGGCAGAAGTGCTACTTCAATTTGATCTATGCGCAGGCGAAGTAAGTATTTACCTTCTTCTTGAATATGAAGTCGCTGCATATTTAAAATCATATTGATGACACCGCTCTCAACGTGATTTCCAAGAGGTGGAAATGGAATTTCTGATTCTAAAGGCGGAATCAAGTTTTGCTCTTTTAAATTAGAAATAGTCAGCTTAAAAGAATGGCTAGTGGCTTCGGAGCGCTGGTAGCGAATTCTAAACACAGCGCTACATTGCGGGTAAATCAAGGGGAGTGGCCCGGCAAAACGGTCAAAAGCGCCTAATATGTTTAATCGTCCAGCTTGATCGGTGGCCGCATCGCAGAGTGCTGCTATTTCAATAATCATGGATTCTCCCAATAATCGCCTAAGTACTTCATCACTAGAGGACCGTTGTTTCTATTTCGAAGCACTGTGCCTGCCGAGCCGGGTTGCTCTAAAGCGCGCATGGCAATATAAATATCTCCGTTGTTAGTGGTCACAATGCTTGGTTGATGGCCTCTTAAATAATAACCCTTATTAGTCACAAAATTATTTTTGAAATAAGGTAGCTCGTTTTCGCCTAGCACATTCCAAGAAGAACCATCAAAGCGATAAGCGTGCACTTGAGAGCTATTTGCTCTGATGCTTTCGTCAAAAACAGCTAGCGGATTGCCACTGGCATTTAATGTAAAGTTCACGTTGTAAGACATACGACCAAAGCCTTTTGAGATGCCGCCACTCTTACTCCAACTGACGCTAGAGCCTGCACTGTTGGCCCCGACATAAAGCTGAGGAAACCCTGACTGGTCTCCATTATCACGATTTCTGAGGCCTAAATAAAAGGTGTTGTTTGCAAAGTTTAATTGGATCGATTCCGCTTTGGTGGGATCGATTTTTGGGGTTGTTTTGTAAGTGTTGTTGCTGGTATAGTAGCGGTTATCTAGGACGTAATTTGTAGTGGTACCTACCGAAACGGCAAGCCAGTTTGACGATGCATCAAAGGCGATATCAAATTCACGTGAGTTCGAAGAGAAGACGCTTATGGGTGAATCAAAACTCATGTTCGAAGTATTCCAAGCTTGGTAGTAAGTTTTCGCTTTATTGGTCGCTTCTGCATTGGTGTTACCAATCCAAGCTAAAACCGGTGCTTTTGTGCTAGGCCTTATCTTTAGCTTCAATTTAGCCACATGAGAGGCTCCTGTACCTGTACTAAGCTCTGCCCAAGGCGATGTCCCACCGTTCGATTTCAAGACGTGTCCACGGTGGCCAGCGCTATCGAGGTAAGCAATAAATAAATCGTTATCGCTATTGACGGCGAGTTCTACAGAAGCAGGTGCGCCATTTGGAGTAATTGAAGAACCCACCATGTTCCAAGAAGAAGTTCCATTAAATTTACGCACTTCTATATGCCCTGATTGATTTACAAAAGCGATAGTGGGTTTATCATTGTGAACGACTAAATGAGGCGCTACGGGATAAGTGGTAACCGCAAGTACGGAGTCGCTACCATAAGATTCATTATTCCATGCCTTTCGGAAGTAAATGGTCTTGCTGACTTGTTCTGCGCGATGCCTATAAAGGAATTGAGACTTATAGTAAGGATCGGTTTCGGTAGTGGTGCTATCTCTATAGTCTAGGCGTATAGTAATAGACCCATTAGATTGCCTGCGAATAAAGGCTTCGTTAAATTCAGCGATGTTAGTATCGATAGCCCCTGTCTTTTTTCCTTGGTACCAATAGGTAGGGTCGTAATGGCTAAACTGCCACCAGAAATCCTGACTATTAGCGTCGCCAATTGTTCCTAAAATAGAACTAGAACCATTAATAGCTGAGTTATAGAAATACTTGCCGTTAGGAGTAAGGGATTCATCTCCACTCCATATAAATGCAGTGTCCTGTCCAGAAATGACGCCTACTGGTGGTTTTTTAAGAATAAGCACTTGGCTTGTATCTTTGGCAACATAGCCGGTTCCCGTTTCCGAGACAAAGACGATGCAGAGTAGGTCTTGTCCAGGTGTGGTATAAGTTGGGTTCATCGAGTGTTCAAAGCTTCCTTCGAAAATCCATTTAACGGAGGTGTCTTTGAGAGCGGCGCTACCGGGAGTGCCACAAACCCAGCGGAACCATTCGATGTCGTTCCATACGTCATTAATGGAGGCTGATAAATCGATATAGTCGCCGGCCTTGACATAGATTTTTTCTTTTTCCACCGTTACGATAGGGGTTTCTGTGGAAAAGGTAATAAAGGTTGTATCGGTGGCTTGGTTGCCGTCGTCATCGGTAGCGCGGGCTACGCAGATGTAATTAACCTGCGGTGTGGAAGGGGCTTTCCAAATCGTATCGTATTGTGAAACTTCTTTCCAATTTCCGTTAATTTGAGAAGGAACACCACAAGACCATTCCCTTTGAGCTATATAGCCCATAGAATCTTTAGCGGAGGCATTTAGTGAAATGTTCAAGCCTTCACGCAAAATCACATTTTTATTTGTTACTGTCACTTTAGGAGGGTCGAGTAAAACAGTAATCCGCGTAGTATCTTGTGCGGTAAGACCGTCATCATCGGTGACTCGAATAATGCACAAGTAATTGTTTCTCGCTATGGAAGGCATCGTAGCGGAGTAGCGCGGCGTAGTGGTGGAAGACCATGCAAAATTATTGCCAGCGGTGCCCGCAGGCCCGCAACTCCATTCGTATAAAGCAATGTAACCCATGCCATCGGCGGCCATAGCATCTAAAACAATAACATCTTTAATGGTGGTGGTAAGGGTGTCTTCACTTGTTATAACCGTAGGGGGGTCTAGAATAACGGTATAGCGTGTGGTGTCCTCTGCAGAGAGATTGTCGTTGTCGGTTACCTTCATTACACAATACCAAGTGCATGCTTTTGAGGGCATGGTCACTAATGTATCTGGAGCTGAAATCTCTTCCCAAGACAGATTTTTCAAGTTGCTATCGCAAGCCACATAATAATGATCGATGGTGCCGAGGGAATCGTAAGCGCTAGCCTTAAACGCAACTTCGGTATTGATCTTTTGAGTAGATTGCTTGGTGTGCACCGTAACAGTAGGCTTATCGAGTATCACGCGGAAGTACACGGTGTCTAAACCGAATTCTCCATCGTCATCAAAGGCTTTAACAACGCAGCGATACGCATTGCTTTCTGTGCCTGGAAGTAAGAAAGTGATCTTTTCGGAAATAGATTCTAAAGGAGTTCCTGTGAAATCTTTTGTGTTATCAAATGCAACATTACCGTTGCTGCAACCCCACTGGAGCGAGCTAATAGTCCCGTATTTATCTGAAGCAGTTACCTCTAGCTCTATGCTTGCGTTAATTTTTTGAGTTAGGGTGTCTTTTGCTGATTTAATTTTTACCGTAGGTGGGTCTGGAATAACGTTAACTGCCATGGTGTCGGTAGTAATGCCCCCTTGATCGTCTTCCACTTGTATAACCACCTTTTTTAGGCCTGGATTAGACCAAGCTAAAGAGG
>DUVD01000101.1 GCA_012841225.1 Fibrobacter sp. | reverse complement strand
TTTTGCCATGAACATGTAATCGCACGCGGCGCGGTATCGACGAGGTAGGTAGTGTCATAGGTACAAAGATTAAAAAAAAAAGCTTCTTCGTAAACCGAAAAAGAAAAAGAAGGATAGATTAGGGGTTTAAGGTCTTTCTTTGCTATGAGGATTCTATAATGGACGTGACTGTTTTTTATCGTTTAGGTCTTGCTTTGGGCATTGGCTTTATTATTGGATTACAACGAGAACATTCTTATTTTGATGCTAACGACCCTCACCCTGCAGGTGTTCGTACTTTTGCCTTGTCAGGCCTTTTAGGCGCATCACTTTCATTTTTAGGGTCTTTAATGGACTCTAACATGCCTTTTTTATTTGGTTTTGTTGTAGTGGGTTTATTATTGATGGTGGCTCATTTGTCGCATTGCCACTTAACTAAAGATTCACAAGCAGGCCTAACGACCAGTATTTCAATGCTTCTCGTTTTTATTTTAGGTGCCATTTGTTGGTACAATCGTTTACTAGAAGCTTGCGCTATTATGGTCGGTTTGCTTTCACTACTTTCATTTAAAGAACAAATACATTCTTTTGCAAAGAAAATATCAAAAGATGATGTTTTAGCGACGATTAAATTTGCGGTCATTGCAGGCCTTGTTTTACCTTTTTTGCCAAATAAATTTTATGGACCTGCGGGACTTGAGGTCCTGAATCCTTTTAACATCGGGCTTTTTGTTGTATTTATTTCGGGAATTAGTTTTATTGGCTATGTACTCGTCAAAGTAGTTGGGCCTGGTAAGGGGATTGGCATCACGGGAATACTTGGTGGTCTTGCTTCTAGTACAGCCTTAACACTAAATCTAACACAAAGAAGTAAAGACAATCAAGCTTATAGCGGTAGCCTCGCTATGGGAGTTGTTTTGGCTTGGTCTGTGATGTACTTTAGGCTTTTTATAATTTGTTCAGTTTTGAATCCACTTTTAATAGGTCCTTTAGCGCTTCCTATTTTAGTGCCTTTACTTCCCGGGGTATTCTATGCCGTCTATCTTAAGTACAAAGAAGATAAAGTACGTCAATTAAAACCATCTAACTTCACAAACCCTTTTGAGTTAATGCCCGCTATTAAATTTGGTTTTATTTTTACTGCTGTTCTTTTTATCGCGAATGCAGCTCGAGTATATTTTGGAAATGAAGGGCTTTTAATCTCTAGCTTTTTTGCTGGCTTTGCCGATATGGACGCTATTGTTTTATCGGTAATCCAAATGAATGCGACTACGGCGTTACCAATAAAAGAAGTTATTCTTGCTATTCTAATTGCCGGTATTGCAAATACTTTGACTAAAGGCGGGTTAGTGTTGTTTTTTGGTGAAAAGTCGATGAAAAAAGCAATAGCACCTGCTTTGATTTTGAACTTAATGGTTACATCGTTATTAATTGTTCTTTATCTATGAATTTATCAATTTAACTTCATTTCTTAAGGTTTTTAACGTTTTTTTGGACGGATTAACCCTTTTATAGATTATTCAATATTTCTTGCCGAATATGTATGACTCAATCCATACAACATAAAACAACGATTTGTTTTTTTTGAAAAACCTAAACTTAGTTCAATTTCTTTTTTTATATAAATTAATGCTGTATACAGAGTAACTCACTATTCGTAGAGGTTTAAAATGAAAACAAAATTCTTCTCATTTATTTTGTTTTTGTCTCTTGGCTTCGCAGTTTGTTCTCACAGTCAAGTAGACTATATTTTAAGTTTGACCGAGCTAAGTGATTCTAATAAAAAATTAGATATGATTTACGTTCAAGGAGGCACTTACAAAAGAGGTTGCTCAGACGGTGATTCTAAATGTGAAACGCAAGAAAAACCAGCTCATAATGTCACTTTAAATGATTACTATATCGGAAAATATGAGCTTACTAACGCCCAGTGGAAAGCAGTAATGGGAGACAATACGGCAAAAGACAATAAGCCTAAAACGAGTATTACATGGTATGACGCTATCGAGTTCACTTGTAAAATAAGTGAAAAAACAGGTAAAAAATATCGTTTGGCAACCGATGCTGAATTTGAATTTGCCGCACGCGGTGGCAAAAAAACAAAAGGCTATCTTTATTCAGGTAACAATAATGCAGATGATGTCGCTTGGTATGTTGGGAACGGCAAGCAAACTTGTTATGGGGATGTTTGCTTTACAAGCACACAAGACGTGGGGACTAAAGCGCCAAATGAGCTTGGTACTTATGATATGAGCGGAAATGTCTACGAATGGACTTATGATAGTTATGGTACATATACTGCAGGAGACTTGATAAATCCAACGGGACCAGCCACGTTGCATACTCAAAAAGTGCGCCGAGGTGGGAGTTACGACCAACCTGCATCGGAATCAAGGGTTTCTGCTAGAAAGATTCGATCTATAGAAGGAAAAGATGGCTCCATTGGGCTGCGGTTGGCTATTTCTGTCGCGGATTCTCGCCCAGAAGGTATGTTGGACCCTTGCGAAATTCACAAGCCCAAAGTAACAGGCGGTAAGCCTGGGTTTTACGACGATAGGCTCATCAATGCAGAAGGTGAAGCCTGGGTAAATGAGTTAATGGAAACCTATATAAATGTTTTAATTGTAAAAGAAAATGCAGTAATATATGCATCTGTTTTTAACAACAACTTTGTAACAGAAGGAGCAAAAGGTCAGTGGTATACCTTAAACAGCTTCTCGCTTAATGTGGTTCCTGTTTCAGGGGCTCAAAAAAAATACATTTATTATTTATTAGATCATGATAACATGTCTATGATGCCTGAGGGAGGTATGCCAGGACGTTACCAAAGAAGATTGATTTCTGGGGTGACTGGAGCTTCTAAAGTAATTGTACCTTCCATTGCAAACCCTAAGAAACCAGAAGACTTAGCTCCTGCAGGCTATTCAATAGACATGAAAAACCCACCTACTACTGGAAGAGACCCTCGTTTAATTGAAGGAGCAAGTAATGCTTGGCTTCAAGATAACGTGGCTTTAGGTGCTGGTGGCACGCATCGTTACCGTTTTGATTTCGATGATGAAAGCGACACTCGATTTTTTGTTTATGACCCTCCTAGTTTTACATCCCTTGCAAAAGGACCCTGGTACACAGTAGATAATAATTTCTTACGAATCTCGGATGCGAATGGGCACGTTTATGATTATTTATATACTGTTACAGAGGATGGTAAAACATACTATCATATTTCTTATCAAAGTTATGAAGTGGGCGACTTTAGGATGTTCGAAAAGGTCTCGACAACTGCAGTTCCTAGTTGGATAGAGCCTTCTTCTTCAGCGACTACTTTTTTCCAAGGAGGCTCCACTTATATACCTCCTTCAGATGAAAATGTGAATAGGCGAATAGGTGCAAAATCAGTTTTATTTAATTCTTCTCACGACTTGCAAAATGCTCCTCTTTACTATAGCCTTAATGGAAAGCCTCTTGGCAAGATGAAACCAAGTGCCGCAGGGGTTTATATTGTAAAAAACGGAAAACCAGGCAAGACATTGAAGGTTCTAGTGAAATAAATACCGAAGTGCTGTATGCTTCGACAAACAGCCAAGCACAGTGGTCTTCAATAAGCAAAGAAAGCAATACATCTACATGCAGCTTTCGTTTTTAAATACAAAAAGAGCCTTCAAAGTAATATTGAGGGCTCTTTTAATAAGATGATTATTTATTTTTATTATTCAAAAGGGATTAGTTCTACACGACGGTTAGTATCTCTGCCTGCTTTTGTTTTATTGTCTGCAATAGGGCGTTCGGAACCATAACCAATAGCGCGGATTCTGTTCTCACTGATTCCTTTCTTGACAAAGTAATCCATAACGGTTTGTGCGCGTTCTTGTGATAATTCTAAGTTGGTCTTCTCTTTACCAGTTTTGTCGGTGTGACCCTGTACTTCGAGATTAGCGGCAGGAATTTGACGGAGCAATGTGACGACGTCATCAAGAGTGGCATAGCTCGCGTTGGTCAATCTTTTAGATCCAGTTTTAAAATTGATTCCCTTGTTGAGTTGACTTAAGTCTTGCTTCTTATTTATAGGGCAACCCTTTTCATCCACTTTAACGCCTGACAAGGTATGAGGGCACATGTCGATGGCATCAGGAACGCCATCTTTATCTGAGTCCATAACGCAACCGGTGGAATCGACCACGTCCCCAGGTTTTGAGTTAGGGCACTTGTCTAAATGATTTGGAACGCCATCTTGATCAAAATCAGGAGGGCAGCCGGTGCTGTCTACTGGAGTACCAGGAGGAGTATTAGGGCACTTGTCTAAATGATCAGGAACGCCATCGTTATCTTGGTCTGATGGGCAACCATTAGCATCTACTGGTGTATTTAATGGGGTGTTAGGGCACTTGTCTAAATGATCTGTAACGCCGTCGCCATCCGTGTCAAGAGGACAACCGAATTCATCAACAGATACACCGGCAGCGGTGTTAGGGCACTTATCTTTTTCGTCAGGAACGCCATCTTTATCTGTATCTATTGGACAGCCAGTAGCATCGACGCTAACGCCTTCCGGAGTATTGGGGCATTGGTCATCTACATTTAAGACACCATCGCCATCGGCATCGAGCAAGCAACCTGTAGAGTCAACGGCTAATCCTTTTGGAGTGTCGGCGCATTTATCTAAGAAGTCTGGAATCCCGTCGCCATCAGAGTCGAGAGGGCAGCCGACGGAGTCCACAGCAACACCTTTTGGTGTATGGAAACAGACATCGAATTTATCAAAGACGCCATCACCATCGCTATCTTTATTTTTGAGAGCCATCTTCCACGTGAGAAGAGCAGACACAGCATAGTGAGCTGTACTTACGGTTTCATAGCGGAGGATTTCACCATTTTTCTCTCTAACAATAGGATAGCCGTTGTCTTTATTATAGTTAAATGAAGGATTTCTAAAAGCGTTAACGCCAATATCCATGCCTAAAGCAAGGTCAACACCTGCAGGTAAATGGAAGCGCACGCCTGGAGTCAAGCGCATAGGGTCGTCTAAAAATTCTCTTGGAATTCTAGTCTTTTCTACGCGAGTCTCTCCAGAAGCTTCAACGAATAAATCAAAATAAGAGTGTGGTAGAACGTTAAGTCCTGTACCCCAAGTTAATGCGTTAGCACCTTCGTTTAGGGCGCCAGCAAAACCAATGTTCATATTCCAACGTAAAGGGACTTGTTTTTTGGTAAAGTCAAAGGTACCAATTAAGTTACCGATAAACACCCAGTCGTTGGCGGTATAGGCATCGGTGGTGCCCCAGCTATTAATGTGCCAAACTTGGCGAGGATGCATGCCGACACCTTTTTTACCTGTAGGAGCTGTTGCTTGGAAAAGAGCGGCTAGGCTAAATACATTTTTATCTGATAATGGAACGCGAAATTTCATCCACATTTCAAGGTCACCAATACCACCACCATCTAGATGAGAGCTGATATTATGGGTTGGATAAACCATGTCATAATAGAGGGGAACCACGATACCGATATCCCAAAAATCGAGGACGCCAAAAGCGACGTGTACGTTAGTGCTAATGGATGGGGAAATTAAATCAAGGGTGCTTCTTTTTCCGTTAGGATAAATGTAATAGCCATCTTTGACCATATACCAACTGTCGGCAGAAAATTCACCCCCTATGCCTCCAGATAAAGTCCATTGTCCTAAAGAAGTTGCATTTTGTTGGTGCAGACCATCGGATCCGCCTTTAAGTCCGACTTGCGCAAAAATGCTAGTCGTTAAAGCCCCAATTAAAAGTAGAATCAATTTTTTCATGAATACCCCGGTTTTTTATTAACAATGTGAACAATATAAATTTATATGATAGATATCACAAACTACATACAAAAATACTTTTCTTTTTTTATCTTTTATCTAAAATTAGACCCGCCAACGAGGAGCCATCCTTTTGAATTCTTTAAAAAATTACTCTATTCTCATTTTTTCAGTTTTTTGGCTATCTGGGTGTTTTGCTGCACCAGGTATGTTTTTTGGAGAAAAATCTTCTGAAGATGGAATTATCGATACTTTAGCAGACTTTCAAGGCGCTCAGGTGCATTTGCAAAGCATTTCGCCTCAAACTCTTGTTAAAATAAATGAGAGTGAAGGAATGTTGCTAGCACAATCGATCGACAAAAAACTTCTTGATTATCGCCCAGAGACTTACAAACTAGGCCGCTTTGACATAGTTCAAGTCACCGTTTGGGAGCATCCAGAGTTGACCTTGCCACTTGGTTCTTTTCGTAGTGATAATGCGACAGGGCAAATGATCGATGAAAATGGAGAGATGTTTTACCCTTACACAGGCCAAATTCCAGTAGCAGGCAAGACGATTTCCGAGCTAAGAACCACTATTGTGCAATCTCTTTCGCAAGTATTGAACAATCCTCAAATTGACGTTCGTCTAATTTCTAGCCAAAGTCAAAAAGCTTATGTTCAAGGCGCTGTTAGTAAAGCGGGCACTGTTTCGTTATCTGACATCCCAGTTACTTTATTAGAAGCCATCAATCGTTCTGGAGGGATTTCTGCTACAGGCAATCCAATGTATGTTGAACTAGTTCGCGATGGGAAGATTTTTTCCGTGAACCTAATGGCGTCTTATCCTTCTGGACAAGGCCCTGCCGACATCATCTTAAAAAATGGCGACGTGATCCGCGTTGCTGATAACGATGAGTTTAAGGTATATGTGCTTGGCGAAGTAGGCAAGCAACAAGCACTTCGCTTGAAAAGTGGTGGCATGAGTTTGTCTGAAGCTCTATCCGAGGTTGGCGGTCTACAAGTGATGAGCGCTCAAAGCAAGGGCATTTACGTTATACGTGCAGGAAATTCGATGGATAAAATCAATGTATTTCATCTCAATTCTAGAAATCCATTGGCTTTGATTTTTGGAGACGGGTTTAAATTGCAACCAAGGGATATTGTGTTTGTGGACGCAACAGGTTTAGCTCGTTGGAATCGTTTGATTTCTCAAATTTTACCAACAGTTCAGACTATTTATTACGCCACTCAATCTATTCATAATATGAAAACGGCTAAAGACGATATAATGAATTGGTAAACGCATTTAAAAATAGAATTACCTATTGGCATTTTTAAGATTCTGTGTATATTTCCATCAATGGTTGAAAACAAAAAATCCAAACAAAAAATCCCTTTTTGGCACCGAAAAAGTCAAAAGACTTATCGGTTAAACCGGATTGTGATTATGCTTCAAATGGTAGCTGCTGTTGTATTATCGCTAGTCATTTGGTTTGGAATAGAGAAAGTAATTCACTGAGAGGTGCTTATGAACAAGACATTATATTTTGCACGTCGTCCGAAAGGAGATAATTTTGACCCTCCACCTCCCTTTTCTGGAGATGAGGACGAATTAGAAGACGGCCTAGACGAAGAAGAACTAGACGAAGAAGTCGATTTTGATAACCCTTCTTTTAAGAGGGAACAGATTTGGGCTGATTACGCCGAAGACTTGGATTACGATCAGTGACCTTGTTAGGTGGCTGGCTTCGATCAGCTACGCTTGCCCTATATTTAGGTGCTTTGGTTGCTTGTTCTCCCAAAGCAGTAGTTTTGCCTGTTCCTGTAGAACCCGATTCAGTGGCGGCTTCTGACACGGTTTCTTTTGTTGCTAAAGCACTCGAAGTCACTATACCCGATTTTATGGCGGCTCGCTCTTCTTGGGAGCAGTATCAATATGCCTTGCAAGCGATCGATAATGAAGAATGGCTTTTAGCAGGGCATTATTTAGATGCCTCTCTAAAACAACTCGTTCTTGAAAAATATGATTCTACTTACACTAAGTATGGTGCTGTTGATTCTTTATATCGAAACGACATGCCTGTTCGTATTTTATTTGCTTTAGATGAAATCTACCCTTATGTTTCTGAGTTAACAAAAGACACTAGTACTTATTTAAAAAACGAAATGTCATTAGAAGGGCATGAAGGTTTAGATGAATCTCCAATTGATACCGCTGAATTTACCGAGCTTGAAAGCTTTCTAGATACGCTTAATCTTTCACTTTTTTCTTTGCCCGTCGAACTGAATGAACGCGTGATGCGCGAAATTCATTACTTGACAAAATCAGCACGCTCTTTTACGGAAGGCTCTTTATCTCGGAAGACCCTTTACGAAGATTTAATTTATGCCAAGTTAAAAGAGAAAGAACTGCCTCAAGACCTTATCTTTTTGTCTTTAGTTGAATCTGGTTTTAAGGTGAAGGCATATAGCCGTGCAAAAGCCTCTGGATTGTGGCAATTTATTCCTGAAACAGGAAAACGTTATGGGTTAAATGCCGATTACTGGGTAGACATGCGTCGCCATCCAGAAAGAGCTACAGAAGCGGCTATCGGTTACCTAACTCGACTCTATAATGAATTTGGCGATTGGCTTTTGGCCATGGCCGCTTATAATTGTGGCGAAGGTCGTGTGCGGCGTTTACTTAGAGAGAAGAAAAACGATGTGTCTTTTGATTCCACACAGCAGATTACTTATTGGGATTTAAAACTTCCTAAAGAGACGATGCACTATGTTCCTAGGATTCTCGCTGCTATGATTGTCGGCCATCACCCAGAAAACTACGGCTTGACCATTGTTCCAATGAAACCAGTTCCTTATGATACTATAACCGTCACGGACTGCTTACCTCTGGATATCATTGCTGACGCGGTTCAAGTTTCAGAAGACTCTATCCGTACTTTAAACCCCGAATTAATTAAATCATTTACTCCTCCAGATATGGATGAATATGTTTTAAGACTCCCACGTGGCTCTCGCGAACTTTTTGCCGACGCTTATGATCAAATGGACAAGTCTCAGTTTTCGAGATGGTTTCATCATAAAGTCAAGTCTGGCGAAAACTTAGGGGTAATTTCTAGAAAGTATGGGCTCTCTGTCAAAGCGATTCAATCGGCAAATGGCATGAAAAACACGAGACTTAGAGCAGGGCAGACCTTATTGATCCCGCTACCTTCGGTCTCAAAGCCTTCTAAAACAAAGGCCGTTTCTAAGCCTAGAAAAGCAAAAGAATACACTTTCAAATTAGGTGATAATTTAGCCTCTATCGGACGTCAGTTTGGCGTCTCTATAGAAAGCTTAAAGTCATGGAATGCCCTTGGCGAGTATTCCATTTTAAAGGTGGATGACACTCTTTTTGTTTCTAAACCAACACAAGAAGAGAAGCAATCAAAAAACATACTATTAAAACAAACGCCAACGTTACTCAAAAGATATACAATTAAAGAAGGCGATACGTATAATAGCATTGCCTTGACTTTAGGTGTTTCGCGTGAAGACTTGATAGAAGAAAATGGTGGTATGCACAAGCGTTTGGAAGTTGGCAAAGAGATTCAAATTCCCTTTTCTAAACCAAAACCTGAACCTAAAGAAAAGCCAAAAACATCGGTATGGACACCACCCCAAAAATCTACTGTTTACACAGTGCGAAGTGGTGATAATTTGTACTCCATCTCTAAAACGGTAAATGTTTCTGTTCCCGATTTACAGAAATGGAATAACAAGGGTTCGAGCACCAATATTTATCCAGGTGAAAAGCTGAAACTAGAGGGTTCTGTCCATTCTTCTGCATCTACGGCTGGGTTCCACGTGGTCGAAAAAGGAGAGTCGCTTTGGGATATCGCAAGGCTCTATAAAGTTTCAATTACTGAAATTGTAGAGTGGAATAGCTTAAAAGATACTAAAGTGAAGATCGGTGAAAAATTGAAAGTGAAGGCAAATTAAGTATTTATTTATCGGCAGAGTAGTATTTATTAAACCAAGTTACAAATTTTGATATGCCTTCTCTTAAATCGATTCTTGGGGTGTAGCCCACTTCTGCTTCTAAATTAGATACATCGGCCCAAGTGATTTCAACATCGCCCGGTTGCATGGGTAGGTATGTTTTCACTGCCTTTTTACCCAAGTTTTCTTCGAGAATTTCTACGAACTCCAAAAGAGGAATCGGGTGGCCTCTGCCAATATTGTATAGCTTATGTTCGGGATCCTCTTTCAGGCTTCCTACTTCGCTGACTCGGATTACCCCTTCAATGATGTCGTCGATATAAGTAAAGTCGCGTTTCATGTTGCCATTATTAAAAATTTTTATGGGATTGCCCTCTGAAATTGCCTTGGCAAATAACCAGGGTGCCATATCGGGACGACCCCACGGGCCATAGACTGTAAAAAAACGAAGCCCAGTGGCATTAATTTGAAACAAATGATTGTAGGTCTCTGCCATTAACTCGTTGCTTTTTTTTGTGGCGGCGTAAAGACTCGAAGGTTTTTCGGTGATATCGGTTGTTTTGAATGGCGTTGAGGTATTTCGCCCATAAACGCTCGAAGAAGAGGCGTAGGTGAGGTGCTTAACGGGATACATTCTGCAGCATTCAAGCACGTTTAAAAATCCAGTGACATTGCTGTCTATATAGGCTTGAGGGTTTTGAAGGCTGTAACGTACTCCAGCTTGAGCAGCTAGGTGTATCACTCGCTCAAAATGATACTTTGCAAAAAGAGATTCAAGCGTGCTCTTGTCGGCTAAATCGCAAAGTTCAAACTGAAATAGGGAGTTATCTAAACGATTTAATCGATCTTTTTTTAGAGAGACAGAGTAGTAGTCATTAAGATTGTCTGTGCCGACTACGGAGTACCCTTGTTCTATTAATCTTAAACAAGTTTCGCAGCCAATAAATCCGGCTGCTCCAGTAACTAAAATTTTTGGTGTCATGACTATAAATATAAAAACTTAAAAGAGAGAAACAGAAGCACTCACAAATAATTGGCCAAAATTATCGATATCGGCCATAAAGGTGTCGTCAGTTTTGTTTGATAGAGAAGGCTTTTCAAAATAAGTTCTGGAATAAAGATGTGAAGAGCGAAATCCAAATGAAACGCTTAGTTTTTCATAAGCAGCGCGAAATCCGCCTCCCCAAGCGTAGCCCCAATGAGCTGCATTCATAAAATCGGTGTTTCTATAAAAAACACGACCACCCACACCGCCTAAAAAGCCGAACACTTTGAGCATTGTTTGGTAATTATAGCTTGAAAGTAAAGGGAACCCCGCTTCAAATCCGAATTGCACGCTAACACGATGGGCGTCGAAGTGCCCTTCTACAGCCGAAGAATCCAATGAAAAAAAAGGGTTTTCTTCTATAAGAGAGGCGAGATTTTGATAACCTTCTTGTGTGTTTTTGTCTTTGTACTTAACCTCAACGTATTGGTACCCGCCGAGAGCATAAAGACCAACCCAACTATTAAGAGGCAAATTTCCAGAAAGCCCATAAAAATTGGACGAACTAAAGCTTAAATCGTAAGGGCGATTCATGATTTTAAATTCATATTCAATTGCTTTAGAGTCTATAGATGAAAGTTCTAAATAAGCACCTACAGAAACGCGTTCTTCATACTCAATAAGGTCACTTTTTTGTGGCGCCGCCAT
This sequence comes from Fibrobacter sp., assembly GCA_012841225.1. Lineage (GTDB taxonomy): Bacteria > Fibrobacterota > Fibrobacteria > Fibrobacterales > Fibrobacteraceae > Fibro-01. The sequence continues at coordinate 13,170 of DUVD01000101.1, read as the reverse complement.
CGAAGTATCTATTATTTGGATTTCGCTCCCAAAAGAAAGGGTTGCCCCCATAAAAAATGCAAGTATAATGGTTCTCATGGCTATAAATTACAATTTTTTACATTAAGGTGCGTTTTTTATGTTAATTATTAAGAAAAAAGTGTATTTTTAATCTAGACTAAATTTTATTTATTTTTGGAGATAATCAATGAAGAAACTCTCTTTATTTTTGTTAGTGGGTATATTTGTTCTCTTTTTCACAGCTTGCGATGAAAAGATGGATCCTAACAATCCGCAATCAGTCAGAAGGGCTATTACCAAACAGCAAATTGCTTTTACTCCAAATCAATTTGTTTCTTATGCAGTTGCTGGTGATACAGCAAAAATGACACTTTTTTTACAGGCCGCATTTGAAATAGATCGTCCTGATGACAACGGCAACAACGCTGTAGCTATGGTTGTAAACCAAGGCAAACTCGATGTGCTCACGTACCTTTTTTCTAAAGGGGCAAAAGCTAATGTCTTTAATAGCAAAAACGAACATGTTGTTGACAATGCCGTGGTTATGGGTCACCATGAAATCTTGAAGCTTTTGATAAGCCAGCTAAAAAAAGAAGATGTTGAGTTAGCAAATATCACTTCTGCTGTTGTTTATGCCTCTAAAATAGGTGCCACGGAGTCGTTAAAGATTCTTGGTGATGCTGGGGTGCCGCTTGAAACACGCGGTGCAGATGGCTATTTTCCAATTCACTTGGCTGTAAAAGGTGGCCATTATGATGCTATGATGTACCTTATTAGTAAGGGCGTCGATCTTAATGTGACTTGTAACCAAAAGTATTCAGTATTGGATTGGGCTAAAAATGAAGGTTATACGCGTTTAATTTCAGCTTTGAGAAAAGCTGGTGCGAAGCATACACCGGCCTATCTAAAAGAATTTGGTCGTTAATCGTCTCTTTTCTTGTTTTTCTACCAGAACCTCTAGGTTTTACCTAGAGGTTCTTTGTATTTTTGCATCATGAAAAAGTTGTTTATAGTTTTATGTTTTTGTTTCTCCTATTCATTAGGGCAGGAAACATTAGAAAGCGTACGCCGCCAAACTAAAGCGGTAGAAGTCGAAACCGCCAGAGAAGCCAAGTTGCATGATGAAGAAAAAAAACGTCATGCCGACTTTATAGAAACAGGTCGAAAAAAAGTACTAGCGCTGAACGCTCAAAATCAATCACTTCGAGCGGAAATGGATTCTATGAAAACGGAGTTGACTCGCTTGCAAGAGGCGCGCCTGAAAACTCTTTCCACAGCTCGCTGGTACGACAGTAAAAAAATAAAATACCAAGAGTCATTAGCTTTAGCAATCGATTCTCTTAAACCAATACTTGAGTTAGACTTTCCTTATAAAGTGGATGATGCCGTAAATGACATTTCCGAGATAGCGTCTCAGTTAAAGAAAGGCCATATTGCGCCTACAGATGCGCTTGCTCGTACTATAGAAGTTTTTTTAGATCGCATTCGCTTGGGCTACACGACTGAAGTTTGGAAGGGGTCTTTGGCACTTGAAACTCGATCAATCCCTGGTACTTTTATGCGTTACGGTGCTGTCGCTTCGGTCTTTATGAGTTTAGATGGCAGTGAGGTTTTTTGGCTATCTCGTTCAAAAACCGATGGGTACGTTTGGCAAGAGGAGGCTCAAGATATGGAGCTGCGCTCTATATTAAAAGAGGTTCTTAAAGTGGCAGAAGGTAAAACAGCACCTAAAATTGTGCAGATTCCTGTGTACTTAAAAAAGGAGGGTTTATAATGATGCGTCTCCTATTAGTTTTATTTTTTAGCGGTTGTTTTTTGTCGTCTTGGGGAGCTCCGCCTCCTGGAGAGGATTTAGTTAGAGCTCGTGCTGTGCTTAATAGTGCAAAAGCGGATTTAGAAGAAGCTCGTAAAAAACGCGATGTGGTGGTAGCCTCTCGTTGGAGAGATCGAGAAACGGTTAATAAAGAACGAGAGCTTTTTAATGAAAAGTACAGAGAACAAAAGGATAAAATTGATGCCTTGATGTCTGACCGCGCACGTTTGCTTGAAGATGTTCGAGTCGCTCGAGAAGATGTTTCGCAGGTGAAAACAGCAGCGGAAAAAAGCAGATCCGATTTTTTAGCCCTTGCCTTAACGCCGGACTTGCTAGAGGGAACGCTCCAAATACAAGAGCAGGGTATTCCATTAAAGATGGCCGAACGAATTGAAAAAGTAAATCGAGTGAAAAAAGAAATGGATTTGTATCGCGACGATCCAATGCGTTTGGTTAAAGGAATGATTGGTGTTTTAAAATACGAACTTCAGTTTTCTAGAGAAGTAGAAATAGGTGATGCCGAATTTCTTTTTGAAAATAAGATGGAGCGGGGTAGTCGTTTGCGTTTGGGAGGCCTGTTTGCGATGCAAAAAGGAAACTCAGACTCTTCGGTTGCTTTATTACTCCCTGTCGCTGGCGAAAAAAACAGGTCTTTTAGTTGGCAAACGAACTTGACTCCCTCAGTTAAAAACGCCATTTTATCGGCGTTCAAGTCTGCGCAGGATTCCTCGGTGGCGCTTATTCCTGTTGATCCTCTTTTAAGCACAGCACTTTCTTCGGAGCTTGCGAGTAACACAGAAGTTACATTTAAGGCTACGGTGGTTCAGTTTTTTAAGGACGGCGGTATTTTGATGTACCCCATCTTGCTCTTATTAATTTTGGCGATTATCATTGTGATTGAACGATTTATTATAATCTCTATAAAATCATATTCTAAAGGGGCTAAAGCCGTGTGGAAGGCTTTAGAAAAAGGCTCTATAACAGAAGCGCGTGAGCGAGCACTAAAAGTAAAAGGCTCTGTTGGTTTTTTGCTAAAGAAAGGGCTCGAAAAAGAATATCCCACTAGGGCGGCTGCAGAAAAAGCATTAGAAGAAGTCTTTGCTACCGAAACTCCTAGTATTGAACGCGGCTTAACCTCTATTTCGGTGATGGCAGCAACAGCGCCGTTGCTTGGTCTTTTGGGTACGGTAATGGGAATGATTCAACTTTTTGATGTGATTACGATGCACGGTACTTCAGATCCAAAATTATTAGCTGGGGGCATATCAATTGCCCTTGTCACCACTCAAGCGGGTTTAATGGTGGCTATTCCTTTACAGCTCCTTCATACTTTTTTATCCAATCGAGCTGATCGACTAATTGGACGAATGGAAAAAACAGGGCTTGCTTTGTTAAATGCACTTTGGATTAAAGGGTGACCATGACGGAAATTTCCGTATTGGAAGCAGTTGTTCAAATACTCTCCCGCGGTGGGTGGGTGCTTGTGCCTATTTTTTTATTGGGCTGGTTCGCTTGGTTTTTAACAATAGAACGCTACTTTTTTTATAAAACTTTAAAAGGGGATTTCATAAAAAAGAAAGTACTAGCGAATGCCGGTGAAGTGGAGTTAGCTGCGTTTTTAAAAACACGTAAAAAAGGATACTTTTATAAATTAGTAAAAGCCATTGATCAAAATCGAGTTAATGGAGAAGTGGCGGTTCGTCACGCCATGGAAGCCCTCCGGCACGATACCGATTTAAACTTATCTAAGTCGTTAAAGACGATATCAACTTGTGCTTCTTTAGCGCCAATGCTTGGCCTGTTAGGCACTGTTTCTGGAATGGTGCATACTTTTGATGTGATTCAGCTTTTTGGTTTTGGCAATCCCGTACTTCTTGCCGATGGAATTTCAGAAGCGCTTTTAACTACGCAGGCAGGGCTTTTAGTGGCATTTCCTTTGATGCTCGCCTACAACTACTTGACCGAGCGTATTGATCGATTAGAAAAAAAAGTTTGGAGCAATGCTCTTGTTTTAGAACGACGCCTGTTTCATAAGGAGGAATCGTGAGTTTTATTCGGAATAAAAATAGAAAGGCGAGTGTGATCGACATTTCTCCGATGATGGATATGGTCTTTATACTCTTGATTTTCTTTATTGTCACATCGACATTTACGCGAGAGACCGGGGTTGACATTACCAAGCCTAAAGCAAGCTCGGCTAAAGAGCTCGCCAAAGAAAGTATTTTAATTGGGGTGACTAGGCAAGGCACTATTCACATTAATGAATCGCAAGTGAACCTCTCTTCACTACAAACTATTTTAAAGCAAATGATGGCCGAAGCCCCCGATCGACCAGTGATTATAGTTTCGGATCGAGATGCTCCTTCTGGTCGCATTGTCGATATTTTAGACGAGTGTAATTTAGCCCGTGTGCGAAAAGTTTCTATTTCAGCAGAACGCGACGATTAGTATTAGTATGAAGTATTGGATTTTAAAATGGTTTAGAGTTCCCTTAGCGATTGCATTAGGCTTAATTGTCAATGCCGTTTTTTTTCTTGCAATTCCGCTTGCTAACGCTTTGTTTTTTGATCGTGGGGCTTTGGCCAAAAAAGATGTGGATGTGGTGATGGAAGTAGAAACCTTAATTCGTGAAAAACAAAAAGAAGTGCAGCAAAAAACAATTCGCACCATTGCCCAACCCAATCCATTTAAATTGAATGTGAATAATCGAGAATCAAATCGCCCAAGTGGCTTACAAATGGATTTATCTCTTGCTAGAGGTGAAGGTGGTGACGGTGTTTCTGTGGGCACAGGTGGCACAGATAACGTGATTTATGAGGCCGGTGAAGTTGATGAAGCCGCCAGGCTGCTTAAAGAAGTACAACCTAAATATCCAGAACGTGCTAAAAAAATGGGTGTGACTGGATATGCTAAAATTTATATGGTAATTGATGTATATGGTCATGTGGCACAGGCCAGGGTGCTTACGGTAGAACCACCAGGTTACGGGTTCGAAGAAGCCTCCTTAAAAGCAGTGCGTGAATGGAAGTTTGAACCCGCTAAGTTAGGGGCTTATCCCGTGCAGCAAAAAGCGACGAAGGAGTTCCGTTTTGTTCCATAGGGCATCTTCACTCATTTTATTTTTTGCTCTTCTAAGCTTATGCTCTTCGCTTGCTTTTGCCGAAGAGTACTTTATGAAGGCGAATGCCCTTTATGACGAAGGTCGATTTAAGGAGGCTGTGCCTTTTTATCGCGCCGCCATTGATGAAGAGCGCTACGAGCCTTTTGCTTGGTTTAATTTGGGAAACACCTTAGTCCAATTAAAAAAGAACGAAGTGGCTCTTGTTGCTTATAAACGCACCGTCGAGCTTCTTCCTAGTTTTGTTAAGGCATGGGTGCTTTTGGGCGATCTTTATTATATTGGCGAAGACATCGGCAGTGCGATTGCTTCTTACCAAAGGGCTATTGAATTGGGCGAAGATTCGGACCACTTGCATTTTGCATTAGGAGAATGTTTTTTGAAAAGTGCTGAATATACTTTAGCTCAAAAACATTTTGAACGTGCTTTGTATGTTAACCCAGATCGAATGACCGCCTGGTACGGCTTGGCTGATATTTATGAAAAACTAGGCGATTATGAATATGCTGTAAAAACATTAAAAAATGCAATTCAACAAACGGCACTTGCTGGTGCTGATGCCCATTTTACCATTTCTCATTACTATCAAAACATGGATTCTTTGCCTAAGGCTTTAAATGCAATGGAAGATGGTTTGCTGTTGGTACCTCAAAACATACCCGCTCGAAGGTACTTAGCTCAAATGTATTTAAAGGCCAATTCTCCTTGGATGGCTATTTTTACGCTAGAAGAAGGGTTACGGTACAAAAAAGAGAACGACGTCCTTATGGTGGATTTAGGACAAATTTACTTTGAACAAAAGCGTTATGATGAGGCTTTTGGTCATTTTTTCGAGGCTTGGAAGCTCGGGAACTCACAAGGACGCATTGGCGCTGAAAATGTAGGGCATGTCTGGTACAATGCAGGGGACCGAGAGCGCGCTGAGTTAATTTATAAGCGTATTAGAGAACGAAAGTAGTTATATTTCTTACAAGAAGTCTATTTTGAAAGGAGTGCATATGAAAAGGTGGATGTGGGTGATTCTTCTATTGGTTTTAGGTGGAGTCTTTGTGGGTTGCAGTGAAAAGGGTACCGAGACTAATGATAATATTAGCTCTTCATCTGGGTTCTTTTTCTCTTCTTCTGTTGAAGTTATTTGGGAAAAAGGCACGGGTACTGCTAACGACCCTTTCCTTATTAAGAGCGTCCAAGATCTTGTCGATTTATCGGAAGCGGTTTCAAACGGAAACACTTATGAAGGAATCTTTTTTAAACAAGGCGCGGATATTTCATTAAAAGGCATTTCTTGGACCTCAATTGGTGTTTGGGGCGAAGATGACCTCGGTTGGGGCAACAAGCCTTTTAGAGGTAGCTTTGATGGAGCCACTTATAGCATCTCTGACTTAAAGATGGACAATGCTTCGGCAAGTTATGTCGGCTTGTTTGGGCTAGTTAAAAAAGCAATCATAAAAAATGTGAATTTAAAAAATGCTTCATTGACTGGTAATAAAATTATCGGCGGGCTAGTGGCTAAAAGCGATTCCACTACCATTTCAGATTGTTCTACTGACGTGATCATTTCTGGTCAAGAGCGCCTTGGTGGTGTTGTGGGCGAGATGCTCGACGGTTCTATTACAGGAACAACTGTTAAGGGTTTTGTTGATGGTAAGAGTACGGTCGGTGGTGTTGTTGGTTTAGTAGGCAGTCGTGCTGCCGTTACTGCCGTTAACAGTGCAGTAATCACTGGAACAATGCAAAATACGGGTGGCATTGCAGGCACTCTTAGTGGCGGTGTTGTTACGGGCTCTTCTAATAAAGGTACTGTTTCTGGCGTGATTAATGTGGGAGGGATTGTTGGCAATTCCACCATGTCTGGAACAATCAGCTGGAGCTTTAATGAAGCAAAAGTGACTGCTTCTGGCGCCAATTCTTTTGTTGGTGGTATTGTTGGAGACTTATCAAGTGCGTCTAAGTTAAGTACATCTTATAATTTGGGCGCGGTATCAAGTACAGGTTTATACGCAGCAGGAATCGTCGGCAAAATGACTGGTTCTGAGCTTAATGATGTTTTTAATCACGGTGCCATTTCAGCGACTAATTATGCAGCGGGCCTTGTGGCAAAGTGTGGAGAAGATGCAAAAATTCATACGGGCTACAATAAGGGCTCTGTCTCTGTAGTAAAAAATTCGAGTTCACTTCTTGCCGAGACTTTATCTACAATCGATTCCTCTGGTTTATATTATGATAATGTTCTCGCTTTAGTGACCAGCTCTGAGTTAGGGGGTATGGCCTCCGCTGAGATGACTTCGAATGCATTTGCCTCAACATTAAATGGCGGCACTAAATCCTTTTGGACTTGGACTGCCGGCACGATGAGTAACTATCCCTATTTATTAAAGCAATAAGATTGCTTTAATGCCAAACACAAAATGAATAGGTGTGGCGTCGTTTAGCATAAAAAAAAGAGAGCGCTTAAGCTCTCTTTTTTTATTCAGATTTTTATTCAGACTTTTATTTTATTTTGTTTTTCTTGTTTATATATCCAAACAAAAAGAATGACTCCGGCAATAACCATTAAGGAGCATAGTGTTTGCCCACGGCTCATGCCAAAAAGATCTTCTCTCATTAAGTGTGCATCTGGCTTGCGGAAAAACTCTATAAAGAATCGGAAGGTGCCATAACCAATAAGGTATAAAGACATCATTTGATTTCTGAAGAAGTTGTTTTTTCGTAAAAAGAAGAGAATGATAAATAAAATGATGCCTTCAAAAAGCATTTCATATAGTTGTGAGGGGTGGTGCAGTAAGCCATCCCTAGCCATAGGAAACACCATTCCTATAGAGCTAGTGGTGACTTCTCCATAAAGTTCACCATTAATAAAATTTCCAAATCGACCCCAAGAATAGCCAAGTGGCACGGCAAGGAAACCCAAATTGACGGTAGTCCATAGTGGCATTTTATTTTTCTTAATGGCGATAATCCCAAAGATCGTTGCTAGGATTAATCCACCATGGTAAGACATGCCGGAGATGCCTGTAAATTGAAATCCGAGTTCGTTATAGCGAAAGGGAAGAATGATTTCAAGTGGGTGTGTAAGGTAATAGCCTGGCTGGTAAAAAAACACATAACCAAGTCTAGCACCAAGCAAAATACCTGCAATAATCCATGTCGCAAAACTATCAAATTGCTCTTTAGTGTAGCCAATTTTTTCTTTTTGGTTGACCTTCCACATGACCATATAGCATGTGGCAAATGCGAATAAATACATGACTCCATACCAATGAACAGGAAAACTTCCTATTTGAATGGCGATGCCGTCGAATTTTGTAGGGATTAGATTCCACCAAGAATAATCCATAATAACCTCTTTTAATTTGAAGCTAGATTTTGTTGCGCCCAATAATTTATTAATAATGCAGCGACTTGTGTTGCTGGTTGCGATCGAATTTCTTTATGAATTTGCATGACAACAATAACAATGCCCTTACTGCGGTTTAAACGAGATTCAGCAAAGCCTGCAAACCATTCATAACGGCCAGCGGGGTTAAGCCCGTCTAGTGATCCCGTTTTGCCCCCAATATCTAATTGTTCTTTGTAGCGCCTCGCTATAAAACGTGAAGAAAGGTTCTTTTTAGCCGTGCCATTAGAGACTGTTTGCATCATGGCTTCTTTCATGCCGAAGTAAGTGTTTTCTAAAAATGAAGTGTTTGGCAGAGGATTGCTTGTAGTGGGTGCGTAAGGGTAAATATTGGCAGCGGTAGGAATTTCTAGTGGTTTTTGTTTTAATAAAGCGCGCACTTGTGCAGCCGCAAGTAAGGGAGAAAGCGTGGTGCTTTTGGTGAACCCGCTTGCCGCTTCGGCAATGCCATAACCGGTGTCTGGAATAGAAAATGACGATTTGTTAGGGATATTGTTTGGGAAGTCTAGATTATAGCCTATTTTATTTGCTGTTAATTCCAAAGAAGAAGGACCAATCTCGTAACCCACTAAAGCCATTGAGGGGTTGCAGGATTTTGCATAAGCGTCTTGCAGCTCGATCATGTTTCCCTTATAGTCGGTGGGGATGCGAAGTTGAGACCGGTATAAGGTATGTGCAGAACCAATTAAAGGTATGGGCGTATTTAGAGAAAACTTTTTGGATTCAAATCCGGCGGCTAATGTAGCCGTTTTAATTAAGGATGCAGCAGGAAAAGTCGATTGTGATAAAAAAGAAGGCGTTGCTTGTATAGAATCCTCTGAGCGCTGTCCCCATGCTAAAATTTCATTGGTCTCCGCGTCTACCATTAAAAAGAAGCCGTAGTCTGGTTTATAAATTCTAAGCAAATGATCTATTTTTTGAGCTAAAAAAATATCTTTTTGTCTTAAAATATGAGTGCTATCGATTTTACTTTCAGGGCGTAGGGTTCCAGTTAATGCTAAGTTAACTTGAGGAACAAGTGGGGACAAAGAAGGGGTGGGCAAAGAGTCTAAATGGGTTGGCATGGTGGGCGCAGGAGGTATTGCGCTTTTTTGAAAAGCAGGCAAGCAACGAATCAATAAAAACAAAGAAAATCCAAGCAGTAAAATCCTGTTAATTAATCGAACTTTATAGGGAAGAGGTCTCATTTAATTAACCTTTAAAGCCTAAAAAAATAGTGGTTTGATTTAAAGTTTGAAAATTGTCTTTTTATAGTATTCTAATTCAGCGATGCTTTCTCGAATGTCATCGAGAGCTTGGTGCTTCTCTTCTTTTTGAAATTCCGGTAAATTAGGGTACCAACGAAAAGCAAGCTCTTTTATAGAGGTAACGTCGACGCTTCTATAGCAAAGCCAATTTGATAATTTGGGCATGTATTTATAGAGAAATCGACGGTCTTGCGTAATGGAGTTTCCACATAATAGATTCCCTTTTTCAACAGTAAAGGGCTTAATAAAGTCTAAAGTGACTTTTTCGCAATCAGAAAGAGAGTATTGTGACCTTTTAACTCGATCGACAAGGCCGCTTTGGTTGTGATGCCTTTTGTTCCAGTCGTCCATCCCATTTAAAATATTATCTGGTTGATGAACAACTAAGACGGGGCCTTCGGCGATAGTCTTTAAGTAAGGGTCAGTGATGATGGTTGCTATTTCTAAAATAACATCTTGATCTGGTTCTAGACCAGACATTTCGAGATCCATCCATACGAGATTAGGTGCTGTTCTTGCCATAAAAATAACTTAGAAAAATAGATTTTGTTTTGTTTAAATATTGAAAAAAAGAGGGGTTTTAGGCCGAATAGCATTTATTTTTGAACCGTTTTTTAATTAAAAATATTTTTTGTATGTAAATATTATTAATGAATGGTTATTGTCGTTTTTTACGCTTTTTTGAGCTTTTGCTTTCAATAAATAAAAGTAGAGTAAGAAATAAAAGAAATTTAAGCTTCAATAAAAGAACGGATTCAAATTAAACATTGAAAACAATAAACTCTTTTTTATAAATTGTCGCCAAACAATCTAATTAATAGGAAGTTAACCATGGAAGAAGTTGTTGTGACCGGAATGGGGTGCGTGACCCCACTTGGAAATAATCCTGATGAATTATGGACAAATCTCCTTGCTGAAAAGTCTGGCGTCTCTAAAATTGAGCGATTTAACACTGATGCTTATGATGTGCGTTTTGCGGGTGAGATTAAAGCTTTTGATCCTTCGTCGTATTTTAGCGTGCGTGATGCAAAGCGTTATTCTCGTAACATCCAATACGTTGTCCACTCAGCTATGAAGGCTTTAGAAAATGCGGGCTTAGCCCCAGATTCGGTTGATCCTACTCGCGCTGGTGTTATTTTAGCAAGCGGTATGGGTGGCATGGACGTTTACTACGAAACATCGGTGACCTTAGCGAATCGTGGTCCTAGTCGCGTTTCTCCATTCTTTATTCCAATGGTAATTTCCAATATGGGATCGGGTGAAGTCTCCATCCGTTTAGGTTGGATGGGCCCTAGCTTTACACCTGTTTCTGCCTGTGCCTCTTCAAACCATTCTATTATCTCTGCTGTAGATCAAATTCGTTTGGGCCGTGCTGATGTGATGATTGCAGGTGGATCAGAAGAAGCCGTTTGCCCAATTGGCATTGCTGGTTTTGCTTCTATGCGTGCTATTAGCACCCGTAATGAAGATCCAGAAAAAGCGTCGCGCCCATTTGATAAAGATCGCGATGGTTTTGTTTTAGCAGAAGGCGCTGGTGTTTTAGTTTTAGAGAGTTTATCTCATGCTCAAAAACGTGGCGCTACCATTTTAGCTCGCATTGCCGGTGTTGGTATGAGCGCTGATGCCCATCACGTTTCTGCTCCTCGTGAAGACGGCAAAGGTGTTAAAATCGCCATTGAAATGGCTTTGAAAGATGCTCGTATTTCTTCTCAAGATATTCGCTACGTTAACACCCACGGTACATCAACTCCACTTGGTGACGTTGCTGAATGTGGTGCAATTTATAAGGCCTTTGACGGTAAAGTGGAGCACTTGAAGGTGAACTCTACAAAGTCAATGACTGGCCACATGCTTGGCGCTGCGTCCGTGGTGGAAGGTATTGTTACAATACAGTCCCTTAAAAATCAAAAAGTACATGGCACAAAAAACGTGTTCGAAAAAGACTCCAGAATTCTATTGGATGTTTGCGATAAAGGCGCGATCAACCACAGCTTCAAGTACGCTATGTCAAATAGCTTTGGCTTTGGTGGGCACAACAGCGTTGTCGTTTTTGCTAAGGATTAATTTGTATTAAAGATAAGTTTTGAGTTAATGTAATCTTATAACTCAAAACTTATTCTTCTCGCTTTTTGATATTTTGAATTTGTAGGTGATACCATGGAAGAAGTTGTAGTAACAGGCATGGGATGCGTTAGTCCTCTTGGAAACACTCCCGATGAGCTTTGGAAAAATGTCCTCGCTGGTAAATCCGGGGTATCTTATATCGATCGTTTTAATACGGACGAATACGAGGTGCACTTTGGCGGGGAGGTCAAAGTCTTTGACCCAACACCTTATTTTTCTGAACGCGATTTAAAACGATACCCTAGAAACGTGCAGTATGCTGTTCATTCTGCGATGAACGCATTAGAAGATGCGGGTTTGTCTTCTGACTCTGTTGATGTCACAAGAGCGGGAGTCATTTTATCTAGTGGCATGGGTGGTGTTGACGTTTATTACAAGGGGTCAATAGCCTTAGCGACAAAAGGCCCACGCCGTGTTTCCCCTTATTTTATGCCGATGGTGATTTCCAATATGGGATCCAACCTCGTTTCTATTCGCTTAGGATGGATGGGGCCTTCTTTTGCAACGCTATCTGCTTGCGCTTCTTCCAATTATTCCGTCATTTCTGCTGTAGATCAAATTCGATTAGGTCGCGCTGATGTGATGCTTGCGGGTGGCACAGAAGAATCCGTTTGTCCTTTGGCTTTGAGTGGTTTTTCGGCTATGAATGCGTTAAGCCGTCGCAATGACGACCCAGAAACCGCGTCTCGTCCTTTTGATAAAAACAGAAATGGTTTTGTTTTAGGTGAAGGGGCTGGCGTTCTTGTTTTAGAAAGTCTATCTCACGCTAAAAAGCGTGGGGCAAAAATTTTAGCTCGCATTCCAGGCGTTGGTTTAAGTGCTGATGCGTATCATTTATCGGCTCCTCGCATTGACGGTAAGGCCGTTAGTAATGCGATTAAGTATGCTTTAAAAGATGCTAATTTGAAAGCACAAGACGTACGCTATATTAATACGCATGGCACTTCTTCTTTACGCGGTGATGTTGCGGAATCTGGAGCCATTTACAACGCCTATGAAGGGCATATTGATGACCTTAGGATTAATTCTACTAAATCCTTATTAGGTCATTTGCTTGGCGCCGCTTCTGCAGTAGAAAGTATTGTTACCATAAAATCTTTAATAGATCAAAAAATTCATGTTTCTAGAAACATTGTAGAAAAAGACCCCGAAATACTTTTACATGTGGTGGACAAAGAAGCCATTGATTATGACTTTGAATACGCCATCTGCAATAGCTTAGGATTTGGTGGACATAATAGCGTAGTTATATTTGGTAAAGCTTAACTATACTTAAATACAATATGAGAAACTTTCTTTTGTTATTTTGCACACTGGTTGCCTTTCAGAACGTTTCCTTTGCAGAAAGCAAAGGATCATGGCGAGACGCTTCATTTGATTATCGATCCGAAGACCCCGAAGATTCATTAAGAACTTTCTCTATTCCTCGTTTTACCGGTGTGGCCTCTTTGACGGGGGTTTCTTTTATTGC
>DUVD01000100.1 GCA_012841225.1 Fibrobacter sp. | reverse complement strand
CTTGGCTTTTAGATAATGTGGGGGCGCAGCAGCAGCAGACGGGAGCGATAATGATGGGCATCGTAGGAACATTATGAATTCAGGCTACAAAGAACTTGGTGTCGGGATTTATACCGGACTCGCCACAGGCAAGCCGAGAACTTATTGGACACAGGATTTTGGGTCAAAAACGGCTGATATTTACCCCATTCCTTCGGGCGCTTTTGAAGAAATTACCTCGGGCACATTCACCTTTTTAGCAAGCTATTTTGATGCCGCAGGCAAGGCGCCTAAAGCAAGTAAGATTGTGTTAAATAGTGTAGCATTAGATTTAACATTAGAGCTTGGCGAAGCCGCCAAGGGCACATACATGCTAAACGTCCCTAAAGGAAACGGTTGCATGAATTACTACTTTTTATTTACCGATGCCGCTGGCATGGAGTGGCGCTACCCAGAAACAACAACCTTGAGCACTGTAGACGGTGTAGTTTGTGATGAATCGGCAGCGAGCATAATCCAAACAGGAATCAAAAAGCCACTAGGGGCGCTAAAACTAAGGTACTTCGATTTATTAGGCCGCAGCGAAAACTGATTCTATTTTGGAGGGTAAAGTTTGTTGTGATCTAAAATATATCGCCAAGACTCTGCCGCCGCTCTTGCTTTATTATCGAGCCCTTTTAATTGATCGGGGTATTCATAATCTGGCTCGGAGGCAAAACCCTCTATGGTATTTGTAGAATCCCAATCAATGTACGTGTTTTGCCTTTTATATAAAGTGGGAATAGATAAGTCTAAATCGGTAAAACAAATGATAGAGTCTTGCCTTCTCGCTATACCACCACGCCGAAAGGAGAACACTTTCTGATGATTATTTTCATTATTAAATAGAGGCTCTCCTACAAAATGATTCGATACAGAAAGGCCTAATAGAGAGAGAATTGTGGGCGCAAAATTAACATGAGATATAGGATGTAAGATTTTATTTTTTTGTGGGATTTTGTATCCAGACCAAGTCATTGTAGTCCAAGTTTGCCCAGCAAAAGCGTTTCCATTTTTAAAGCTAGCCTTTTGAGCCGCCGTATTAGCGATGGAATGATCGCCAGTCGCAATGATTATGGTCTCATGAAAACGAGGGTCTTCTCGAACCGCATTTAACACGATACCAATAGCAGAGTCTAAATAAGCCAAGGCTTGTTTGTAGCGCTCTTCCGATGTACTTGCATTTGCCGCATAGGATTTAGGCACATTAAAAGGAGTGTGAGTTGTAAAGTTGATCCAGATACTATAAAGAGGCTTATCTTTAGGGCGATTATTATAAAGTTCAACAAAGCGATGAGCCAAAGGGATGTCAGAGTTGTTTTCTTCTTTGTACTCATGATAATCTGCCCATTTATCGAACCATGGAGTGAAATTATCAAAACTAGGTTCTGCTGCCGTTAAAAAGAGCCTGTAATAACCAGCGTCTCCAAGAATTTCTGGCAAAGGGCGTATGCTTGTAGATACAAAATCGGTTAAAAAGACTTTTTGCGGATGACTCCAAATTCCCAATTGTAACCCTGTCATCCCCTCGGTAGAGGGAAAGCCAACGCTATAAGTATAGGGGAAAAAACTCCCCGAAAGAGCAAGCGAACATAAATTTGGCATCCTTTTGCAGTTTTCTGCAATGCGAAAGTCAGAGGCCCACCCGCGAAGGCTTTCTAGTGACAGTAAAATAATATCAGGACGTTCGATTAAGGGCTTAGACTTAAACGCTTCTAGTGAAGAATCTTCATTTGCTACATAATGATAAAGTGGATAATCCGAATTAGGGTTTCCACCAAGCTCTTGAATTCCAAGAGTATAATCATCGGGTTTGTTTTTATGCGTCAAATCGTATTTAATATCATAATACCAAGTTGCCACAAGAGGTTGGATTCGTTTCCATCGAATACGACATGCTTTGTTCCAACTGGTGGCTGTGGAGCTCAATATTAAAATGGTTAAAAGAGATACTGTAGTGAAAGCAAAAGAAAGCGGAGATGTTTTTTTGAAAGAGATTTTTTTGGAAATAAAAAATAAAAAGACCGCTGCCATTAATAAAATGAGAACAGAAAGAGCAAAACTCTTAAGCCCACTAAGAAATATATTGTTAACCAGTCCTGGTTCTAATTTAGAGAGGGAATAAGTCTTGATAAAAGCTAAATCAAAGTGTTGCCCCATCCACCGCATCACTTGGTCATTTATAGCAGAGACAGACAGGTAAAAAAGGCCTACTGAAGCAAAAAGAGTATAGAATAGGGAAGGCCATTTTTTTGATCTATTTAAGGAAAATAAAGTGTATAAAAAGACAATGCCAGCATAAACACTCCCTTCAACGATTACAGCACAAATAAAAGTAATCAAGGCTCTTTCTGAAAGAGACCCACCAGATGGAGTTGATGTAAAATAAAGCTGCAGTAACTGTAAGAGCCTAGCAGAAAAAAGGATTAAAAAAAGATATATGGATTTATACATTTTCATGTTCTAAAATTTAACTATAATCACATTAGTTCAATGATTCATATTAATATATACGGCGCTTTGGACTTGTTGCATTTTTAAGAGAGTTTTTTAAGAGCCATATTCATTGCGATTGGAACATAATGTAATCTTTTTTCGTTGTTGTAGTACGCTATTCTTAATCCTTAAACCATTT
>DUVD01000099.1 GCA_012841225.1 Fibrobacter sp. | reverse complement strand
GTAACAGTCCAAAATTTGGAGGTAACTGCTTGAGTACAGACCAAAAGCTTTTTGTAAATTGGAACTTTAAAGATCACTGGGGACGTTTTGTCGGCGCTGGTGTCTATTTAGTGCAGTTTAAGCTTGTCGCCCGCTACGAAAACAGAAAGATTGAAGAAGAGATAATCGATAAGTGGGGCGTACGTCGCCAAAAAAAAGCAAATCAATTATAACGAAATAACAAAAAAAGCCCTGTGAAAAACAGGGCTTTTTTTTGGTTAAGTTTTTTAAGAGTAATTTACTTGTTAATAGCGGCCAAGAAGGCGTCTTTCTTTTCTTGAAGGAATTCTCGGCTGTTGTACTTTCGTATTCTTCTTAAGGCTTGGTCTCTAAGCTGACGAACGCGTTCGTGGGAAATATTCATAGATTCACCCACTTCGCGGAGCGTTTGAGGTGCTTCTTGATTAATTCCAAAAATGCCTGTGATGACTTTCGCTTCTCTTTCTGGAAGCTGTTCCATCAAGTCTCTTGCTAGGGCCTCTACACTCTGAATTTCTGAATCTGCTTCAGGGTTTGAAGCGGTAGTATCGGCGAGTACTTCGGCATAAGTTGCTTTAGAGTCAGCTTTAAGAGGGCTATCAAAGGAAACGCCTCTTTGACCGATTTGAATCAGTTCGCGAATTTCTTCGTTGATTTCTTTACCACGAGATTGCTCGTGTAAGGCCTTACGAACGCGCAAATGCTGGTTTGCTGGAAGCCTAATCAAGTTGCCTTGTTCGTTGATAGCTCGAGTGATATACGCTTTAATCCACCATACACCATAACTAATGAATTTTAATCCACGAGTGTGTTCAAAAGATTCGATCGCGCGCACTAAGCCCATAGCGCCCTCGCTAACGAGGTCTGGAAGAGGAATAGGGCAACCACGGTATTGAATGGCAACTTTAAGAACAAATCGCATGTTCGCAGAAATCAATTTCTTGCGTGCGATTTTATCGCCTTCTTTTGCTTTTTGAAACAATATTTGCTCCTCTTCTCTAGAAAGAGGGGCTGTTTTTCTAATGTCTTCGAGATAACGTTTTAGAGTAGTATCTGTAGAGTCTATATGCATGCTTTAAAATTTCCTTACTATCAATCTTTAATATCGCTTTTTTAAGGAGCAAGGAGTGTGCCAAAAGTGTAAAACATTTCTTTTTCTTAAAAAATGCACTTACAACACACTAAAGTGGTCACTTATTCGTGACGAAGTCACTTAAAGGAGACAAGTATGTTGAAAATACAAGAAATAAGCAGAGGAAATTCATATGCTGCGTTTCAATTCATATATTTGGATTTATGACAATTAAAGAGCCCACACAATCGGTTTGGAATCAATTCTGGAAACAGAAGAATGATATGGAAAAACTTTATCCTTCTTCTCCTTCTGTTCTAAAATCTATTAAAAAGCATTTTAACTTAGAAGGCATGAAAATTCTCGAAGTGGGAGCCGGTACAGGAAGAGATAGTATTGAGTTAGCTCGCGCCGGTGCCGAAGTTTATGTTTTAGATTTTGCCGAAAACAGCTTAAAAATAGTGAATTCGCAAAGAATAAAAGAAGGCCTGTTCGATAGTGTCCATTTGATTCGAGGCGACGCTTTTTCCTCTCCATTCCAAGATGGGACTTTTGACTTGGTTTTTCATCAGGGCTTAGCGGAGCACTTTAAAGACCCGCTCGCTTTACTACGAGAAAACTACAGGATTTTAAGAAAGGGAGGGCATTGTCTTTGCGATGTGCCTCAAACTATACACCCTTACACTGTTTTTAAGCATATCTTAATTGCTTTTGATAGGTGGTTTGCCGGCTGGGAAACTGAGTATACTATGCCACAATTAAAAGGTCTTATGACGCAGGCTGGTTTTAGTGTGCGTTATTCTTATGGCGATTGGATGCGTCCTAATTTATTTTATCGAATGTTCCGTGAACTTTGTTTTCGCTTTAACATTGAATTGCCTAAATATCCTTTTTCGGGAACAGCTTATCAAAAAACTAAAGACCAAATTTTAGATGCCCTAGAAACTGTTCCTTTAATGCATTATACCCAGTTGAGCATTGGTGTTTTAGGAAAAAAATAAAATTAATTGATTATGAAGATATTGGTGGTTAATTATCGAGATCGTATGCACCCTGCCGCCGGCGGTGCCGAAATGCATTTACATCGTATTTTTTCTCGTTTGGTAAAAAAAGGGCATCAAGTGGTTCTTTTTACCACGACTTTTCCTGGCGCGCTTTCTCGTGAAACGGTTGACGGTATCGAAGTGATTCGTTCTGGCACTGATTTGCTTTTTCAATTCCACTTTGCTCTCTCGCTAAAAAAATTAGATCGAGAACACCAGTTTGATGTCATTTACGAAGACTTAAATAAGCTGCCTTTATTTACCCCTTGTCTCTCAAAAAAACCTCATTTAATTCAGATTCACCATTTGTGGAAGAGTTCGATTTTTTCTGAAGCCCCTTTTCCAATTGCTTTGGGAGTGTGGC
The DNA here is from genome assembly GCA_012841225.1 of Fibrobacter sp. Taxonomy (GTDB): domain Bacteria; phylum Fibrobacterota; class Fibrobacteria; order Fibrobacterales; family Fibrobacteraceae; genus Fibro-01. The sequence goes on along the minus strand of DUVD01000099.1, from coordinate 3,965 downwards.
TTTTTGAAAAACTAATCCCTTTGTTTTATAAGAAAAGCAACTTTCTAGTAGTGAGTCCTAGCACGCAAAAAGAACTTAGCAACTTAGGCATTTCTCCATCTAAAATACAGCTGATTTATAATGGTGCAGAAGGTTTACCTTCTGATTTCATCCTGCCCGCTCAAAAAGGAAATTACTTTTTATGGCTGTCGCGTTTGCATCGTTACAAAGGCATTTATACTGCTCTAGAAGCCTTTAGCCTCTTTTCTAAAAAATACCCAGACGTAAAACTTCGTATTGCAGGAGGTGGCCCTTTATTAAAAAAAATGAAGAGCATTATCTCGCGATACGGCTTGTGTGATAAAGTGATTTTAGAGGGCTTTGTTTCTGGAGAAAAAAAAAGGGCTTTGCTTGCTGGGGCTATTGGTCTTTTGCAGACTAGCTATAAGGAAGGTTGGGGACTTACGGTTATCGAAGCAGCGGAGTGCAAGACGGCGACCATCGCTTCGGCTGTTCCTGGTTTAATTGATAGCGTCATCGATCAACAAACGGGAATTTTATTTCCTGTAAAAGAAGCGGCGTCATGCGCACTCGCAATGGAATTGTTTTATACGAACAACAAGCGCCGCGAGTCTCTTGAGATCCAAGCGCAAAAGCACGCAGCAGAGTTTAGTTGGGATAAAGCAGCCGCAGAAACTTTGATGGCTCTGGAACAACAGGTGAATCAGACGATATGAATCAATCAGTAAAATCGAATTTAATTTTTGTGGCAAAAATGCTAGTGACAATAGTCCCTGCTTATTTTGTGTATCAAAATATAACGCATACTCCAGGGTGGGATTCTGGAGACCTATCCGAATTAATTTCTGAAATGAATGGCTTGCCTCTATTCATCGCCTTGCTTTGTTTGGGGCTTTCCAATTTGACAGGCTGTTTACAGTGGAAGATCCTTTTAGAAAAACAGAAGATTTACCTCTCTTATTTTCATTTATTAAAACTTTATTTTGTCGGGCTTTTCTTTAACAACTTTATGCCTGGCAATGTCGGTGGGGACGTCAAAAAGATTTACGACATTCGAGTTCAGGGTGGCCAAGATTCTGTGGGTGGGGGGCTTACTGCAACTTTTTTTGATCGCTTGTTTGGTTTATTTTTTTTGAATGCCTTGGCTCTTGTTGTAGGGGCGCTTTTTTTTGTTTACGATGACAGCCAACGCGTTTTCTTGTTGCCCTCTCTTTGGGTGTTTTTAGCTTTTTGTGCTTTTCTAGCCGCTCTTTTTAGCAAAAGATTAGGCAAACTTTTAAGTCGGGTGACAGGTCTTTTGCTACCTGAATCTTTTCAAGAACGTTTTTTGCGGATGCAATCTAGGTTTCAGTACTTTAGGACCTCCCGTTTGTGGGGGCAGATTACGTTACTCTCTGGAATCACGCAAATGCTCCGTGTGCTAGTGCATTTTTTTTGCGGTTGGGCTATAGGCTTAGATATTTCCGTCTCTTGGTATTTCTTTTACATCCCGATGATTGCGATCATTAGTGCTCTCCCTATTTCTATTGGTGGATTTGGCCCTAGAGAACTTTTAGCTCAATCCCTTTTTGCCAAAGCAGGTGTTCCAGGCCTCGAAGCGGTGTTGGTTCAACTTTTGGCTTACTTAGCAAGTCTTCTGCTAAGTTTATTTGGCGCCGTATTCTTTTGGTTCGACCGTAAAAAAGTCTAAAAGGTTTTTTATTTCTTTCTACAAGCGTTTATAATAAAAGGCGACGGACTAGATCGCGCCTTTTTTATTTGAATTGGAGAAAGTCAAGTGGACGTTCAAGAGATTTTAAAAGGCTTGAATTCAGATCAAAAAAAAGCTGTTTTGCACAACCACGAAACAGACTCTCAATTGTTAATTCTCGCGGGGGCGGGGTCTGGAAAAACTTCAGTCCTTACTAAAAGAATTCAATATCGAATTGCATCGGGGCTTCCACCATCTCAAATACTCTCGCTGACCTTTACCGCCAAGGCCGCTGCAGAGATGAGCGAGAGGGTTTGTAGCTTGTTTCCAGAGGCGGGTGTTCGGTTATGCACGTTTCATTCTTTAGCTTTGTTTTTATTAAAAGAAAAAATCGATGGTGTTTTTGGTTATGAAAGGTTGGGTTTTAAAAAGAGTCCTATTCCTGTAGAAAATGATGGGAGCGACTTCGCTTGTGATTTAGTGCGTTTTGGTTTAGGAGCCAAAACGATTTCTAGAGAAGAGCTTTTTGCTTTAGGCTTGCCGAATACCTTAGAAAAACGTTTAGGTTCTCTTCGAGAGAGGGTTTTTCAAAGTGGACAGGTGGTTTTTGATGACCTGATTTATTTAGCCACCCGTCTTTTAGAATCGGATAGTGAATTTAGGGCTTTTATTCAGCTTCGGTGGAGTGAGTTTTTAGTTGATGAATACCAAGACATCAACCCATCTCAGTACCGATTGGTGCGAGCATTGCTCGGCGAACGACGCCATTTATTTGTTGTTGGCGATGATGATCAAGCGATTTACGGTTTTCGTGGAGCAGACATTGGCAACATCACTCGATTTCAAAAAGACTTTCCTAAAAGTACATTGATCCGTTTAGAGTGGAATTATCGCTCCACACCTTCCATTTTAGACTTAGCTAACCGTATTTTTACAGACAAACCGCTCGCGTTGCGCAAGGTTCTTCGGGCGGGCAACTGCCGGCAGGATTCTCTTTTTAGAGAGAATCGAAAACCCGAATTTTGGGAAAGTGAAAACCCGGTTATAGAAATAAATAAAATAGTGCAGTATCTAAAAGAAATGAGACTCGATTATGACTTGCCTTTTGATGCCTTTGCCATTTTAGTGCGTTACAACCACCAGCGACTGTATTATGAGCAGGCTCTTCGAGAATATGGTTTGCCTTTGCACCAATCGGACGAAGAAGTGACCTCTCCTAGTGGGATTCATGTGGAAACGGTCCATTCCTCTAAAGGATTACAGTATCCTGTTGTCTTTTATGTGGGATTAGCGGAAAACTTAACTCCTGGATCTTGTCAGGGTAGTCGAAAAGTGAAGAAAAAGCAATTAAAAGAAGAACGTCGTCTTTTTTATGTGGGGGTGACGCGCGCCGAGTCTGCTTTAGTTTTGTTATATTGTAAAAAGCGACATTGGAAAGGTCGTTTATCGCCTTTTAAAAAATCACGATTTTTGCAATGCCTTGAGAAACCCTTGCCGGAGACCTTCATGCCTTTGTTTTTATTTCGCATTACCGTTTTTTTTCGCATTATCGCATATATGGGCATTGCCGTCCTTAGAATTAGTTTTTTACGCTTATTTAGCCCCAAAAAAATAAAGCAGTGGATCGATATCCAAATACAGACTTATGCTGCTTATTGCCTTCGCGTTTTGCGTATTGAACTTACTGTAGAAAACAAGGCCACTCTGGCTAAAGTGGATTGGTCGCGCCCAGTCGTGGTTATTGGAAACCACCAATCTTATGCCGATATTCCCGTTGCTTTTCTTGCCCTTTCACGTACCGTTGGCTTTTTAGCGAAACGCGAATTAAAACGATTGCCTTTTTTAGGCTTTTGGATGACTAAAATCGGTTGTGTTTTTATTAGTCGTGATAAGCCTGGTGTGGGTCTTGCTGTAAAAGAAGAGCTTTTGCAATCCAAAGGTATTCCATGTGTCTTTATTTTTCCAGAAGGAACGCGCAGTAAGAATGGTAAATTACTTCCTTTTAAGAGTGGCGGTTTTCGCATTGCTGCTGACTTAGATGCGACTATTTTGCCGATAGTGATTCAAGGCACTCGCGCTGCCTGGGAAGGACGTAAAGACATGGGGACTCGTCAAGTTACTGTGAAAATACTAGAACCTTGCGATATTTTGCAAATTAAAAATGAAACTGGTGGTGTTAAAATTAGAGAATACCTTATTCCCACCATTAGAAAGCAAATAGAAGAGGCTTTATGATTGGCGTTTTCGACTCTGGATTTGGTGGATTAAGCATTTT
>DUVD01000098.1 GCA_012841225.1 Fibrobacter sp. | reverse complement strand
TTCGCAATTGAATCCGACTTCATCATTAAATAAAAGCGTTTTGAAATCTCTTTTTTGTTAATCACCGCGCATTGAAAAGTATCGGAAAAGACAATAGTGACCATTAATTTTACAAGTATCGACGCAATAAACCAATAGGCAAAGCCCGAGAAATAAAGGAGCGTTAAGTAAACAAGAGAAAAAGTGCTGGTTAGTAGAAAATTGGTTTTGCGAACACTACCTACTGCATCCACTTCCATTTGAAGAAGCTCTCTAAATTTGGCCGCTTTTTTACAAATTGCCCTGTAACCGTTTGTGCTTAAAGACAAACTATAGCCAAAAAAAAGAACTGAAGCAATAATTGTTAAGTGATTTGAAATGGTTGCCATTACTTTAATATAATCATTCTTTTGCGTTTAAAATGCGTAAGTAGCTCTCATACCTTGCTTGAGAAATTTTTCCCGAAGCCACCCCTTCTCTTACAGAACAATCTATTTCTGTGAGGTGCAAGCAGTTACTGAATTTACAAGTAAATAAATCATCTTTAAAAAAGCCTGGGAATATTTTGGCCAAGTCATTAGAATCCATATCGATTAACCCGAGCGAACGAATTCCAGGAGTATCGATCACTATACCACCGCCTGGTAAATCAAAAAGACTAGAGTAGGTGGTCGTGTGCCTACCCTTACCATCTTTATGACGTACTACGCCAATCCTGAGTGCCGCCTCGGGAACTAATTTGTTAATCAAACTCGATTTGCCTACACCACTCTGACCACTAAATACAGATATTTTGCCTTGCAGGGCTTTCTTTAAGGCATCAAAACCTTCTTCTGTTTCACAGCTCACCGGAATAAACTCATCGACAATCTTTATAAAATCGATAATAGCAGCGGGCATCTCGGAAACGAGGTCCATTTTATTTAAAATTAAAACAAAGGGCAAGTGATTTAAATTGGAGGCGAGTAAAAAACGATCCATAAAACCATAATTAAAGGCAGGCTGTTCTACCGAGGCCACAATGACCACTTGGTCTATATTTGCGGCCAAAACAAGTTCATCACGAAGCCGATCTCTAGGCCCTGGTCGGAGCAAAGCGCTGCGCCTGGGGTGTACTTTAATTACCGCGTATTCGCCTTCCGAAGCAAGCCCTAAGGTTACTGAGTCCCCTACCGCTGGAAACTCGCCAAGTGCATCGACTACCGTAGCCCTATAGCGTGCAGAAACTGTTTCTCCAGTAAGCAAACGAACATCACAAGTCCGACGATGAACCCCTAAAACAAGCCCATCCATTTTGCTCTCAATGCTGAAGTTTGTGGTGGGGTTTCTAATGGATTTTAAGCGTGGATTTTTAAATTCACGACTCCAACGCTCTTTGACGGGTTGATCGTCAAGTGAGCCTTTTTCCCACATTTGCTTCACATTTAAACGCCGAGCTCTATTTTCTCGTCTTGACGTAATAATGCGTTGTTCTGGTTCTTTTTCGTTTTGTTCGTTTTCAATCATTAAATACAAATGTAGCTTTACCCTTATGCTTTCGAAAATATTTTCTTTATTAAAAATGACTAGGCCTGTTAATATTTTAATGGCCGTTTTGACTTTACTTGCTGGCTACTGCCTTAT
>DUVD01000097.1 GCA_012841225.1 Fibrobacter sp. | reverse complement strand
TTTTTTTTTCAAACCACTGCGTTTCTTTTTGACAATGAGAACAGGATTATATTTTCTCACTAACTGTGTTCCACACAAACTCGTTCGAGAAATATAATCCGTTCTCATCTGCAATCCGATTTTGCATCATTGGTTTGAAACTTTCGTCGTTTGAGGGCACTCGTTCGAGAAATATAATCCTTTCTCATCTGCATTTTACGTGTACGTTTTGGTTTGAAACTTTCGTCGTTTTAGATAGGGTTTTGCAGTGTACTTTTGGAATATAATCTATTCTCATCTGCAATCCGATTTTGCATCATTGGTTTGAAATTTTCGACTTGCTGTTAGAAGCTACGTACTGCTTTTAAGCTAAAACGAAGCATCGTCTTAGAAAAAGACGCCACACCCTGACCAAATTAATCGAATGAGTTGTGCTAGTCATAGTACTTGGCGGCTTGCTGCCTTAGTACAACGTCGAAGCGAAGCCGAAGGCTCGAACGAGAGGAATGATTGCTTTTGAAGGGTGTGATAATTCCATATCAATAAAAAAAAGCAGGTGATGTGCCCGCTTTTGATCAAGTAAAAGTTAAAAAAACAACTATTGAATTTGAAGAGAAATAGTTTGTACCTGGTTGGCATTTTTGGCTTTGACAATATAATTCCCTGGGGCGATGTTTTCTAAAGGAATGATGTATGTGCCTTGGTTGAAATGTTCGTTTTTAGAGAATACACTTTGTCCAAGCATGTCAAACACTTGAATTTGAATTGAAGAATTTTGACTTGCTGAAAGGCGAATGCCCCGAGTTAACGCGTTCAATTGAATTCCAGATTGTTGTTGTACCTTAGAAATAGATGTGGTGTGACAAGATGTATAAGAACTTGGATTTGAAGCTAACTTTTGTTTGACGTAATTTCCAGAGGCAGTGTAGTTCCAGTTGTCTGTAGCAGTGGCGTTTGTGCCGAAAATAGATGCCCCTTCCGCTTTATTAGAGACGGACCAATTAGCCCACGATAATTTATGAGAGTCCATCCAGTCTTGCCATCCATCATTAGAGGAAGCAACATTTCCGTCTCCATTGGCGTTAACAGTGCCCCATTCACTTACAAATACGGAGAGCCCTGCATTCATCGCTTTAACGGCATTTGTTCCTTCGCAATCGCTGCCCCAGCTTGTTTTTCCGGAATAGCAATGAGAACCAGCGTAGTAGTGAAATGCATACGCGATGTTTTGATAGTTTAAGGCGTTTCCAATAGCGGTGTGAGGTTCTTGATCCCATTTTGGAGTTCCAACAATAATCAAATTGCTCGAATGTTTGCGGATTTCAGCGACGACGACGTCGGCATAACTTTTAATACTGCTCCAACTGATGCTTTCTGGTTCATTAAAAATTTCAAAGATCACATTGTCGTATTTGCCGTATTTTTGTGCCATTTCGGAGAAGAACGCTTTGGCTTCGTTAGTTTGTTTGTCCGCTTTATGCGAATGCCAGTCAATGATAACATATATGTCGTTTTTAATTGCCGATTCGATCACGGCTTCTAAAAGTGCTTTTTGATAAGAGGGATTGAGAATATAGCCTGAATTCCAAACGTCCTCACCCCATTTGTCGTCGGTGCCTATGGCAGCACGAATAATCTGGATTTTCATATCCGATACGAGTTTTGAAACAGAGGCGTCATTATAAAATAAATAGCCTTCGCTACCAACACTCCAAAAAAGACTCATTCCCTTAACTTGGACCTCTTTGCCACTGATGACGCCATCACATGAACCATAAATCTGCCCTTTTCCGGAGTTATTTTTACCGGTGATTAGTTTACCATATTGGCTAACAGGACCCACACGAGTCGGGGCGATTTGAGCTTGAACGGAAAGAAAAAGTCCTAATAAAGCTATAAATAATATTTTGGGCATAGGTTAAACCTCTTATTTGAAGTACTGTTGTTATAAAGTATATTGAAAAATAAAAATAGTTCTATCTGTAGCTGTTTTTCTTGTATACGTAAGTATAAAAGTGTCTTTAATCAATAAATTATCTAACTTTAAAAAGTTATTTGAATTAAAAGAATTTTGGAGAAATTATGGTTAAATGGTCTTCGATTTTGCTAGTAGCTTGTTCTTTATTTGCTCAAGAAGCACCTACAGGTGTTTCTGTTGATCCTTCGAGTGACGAACAACAAGCTATTTCTGCGCTTTCTTCAAAAATTCAGGGTAAAATTGTTTGGTCTACGAGCCGCGCCAATTCAAGGCACGATATTTGGATTATGAATGCGGATGGCAGCTCACCTAAAGCTTTAACTAAAAGCGATCAAGTCGATTGGTTCCCTCGATTTTCCCCAGATGGTTCAAAAGTAATTTTTAATCGATCCAAAAGCGGTTGGGTCCCTGAAAATGATGCAAACTATCCAGAAAAATGGGATATATGGATTATTGGAGTTGATGGGGTAGAGGAACAGCGAATTATTTCAAACGCAACTTGGGGTACTTTTAGGCCAGATGGTAAAACAGTAGTTTTTTCGAGAGCCGCTCAAGTCTTTACCTTTGATTTAGCTACTAAAAAAGAAGTGCTTATATTAGATGGTGAAAATGCTTTTAATAAAAAGGGCGTAATACTACAAGAGCCCAATATGTCGAGAGACGGCAAGCATTTGGCAATAACGCTTCGCGGTTCTATGAGGGAAACGGGAGTTTGGGACTTAGAAAAGAAAATTTGGACAAAGTCAGGAGATGGCTGTCAGATTGATTGGTTTGCCGATGATTCCAGATTGTACCGAGTGAACCCTACTGGTAATGGTGGCACTGCTGCGCCAAGTGAAATCCTTTGGTTCACAGTAAAAGATGGAAAGCCTGTAGAGAAAATTGGTTTTTTTGGCATTCCTCAAGCTGTAAAAATGATGGATTTACCGGGTCGACGTTCTCATGAGTATTTCCCGAAAGTTTCTCCAGATGGTAAGTGGCTTGTTTGGGGCGCCACAGATAAAGGGCACGATCACGACATTTATGATTACGAACTTTACCTTTGGGAAATAGGGAAGCCCGTTTCTGAAGCGACTAGATTAACTTTTCACACCGGTAATGATCGTTGGCCAGATATTTGGTTAGGGGCATTAAAGGTTAAAAAAGAAGAACCGAAAAAAGAATTGTCAAAATCAGAAGCGACTAAAACAGAAGTCACTGCTGCTAAAAACAGGGAAGTGCAAGTCCATGAATTTCGCATTAAGAACGGGCAAAGCGTATTTGTAGAAGAATCTTATGAAAAGGGATCTTCATTGCGTTCACTTCGTGTTTATACTCGTCGCGCCAAATTAGACGTTTCCATCACCTTAGAAACGGATCGAGTTTCGAGTATCCTTTTAGAAGACATAACGGGAGACGGCTTAGAAGATCTTATTTTGATTACGGAAAGTGCTGCAGAAGGAGCCTTTAAGGATGTTTATGCTTTTATCCCTCAAGAAAATGGCCCGCTTGCTATTGCGGGGCTTTTCTCTTGGGATAAATCAACGCTTCCTTCAGATTATGCTTATAAAGGAAACGATCAATTCAGCATCGACAACGGTGTGTTAGTACGTACGCTTCCAAGACTTTCTCCACTGCGATATCGTTTGCAAATAAAAGAAAAAAGCTGGCAGTTTATTTTAGAGCAGAAGTAATTACTATTCGTCACACCCAGCAAGTGATTCTATTTGGTTACCCTTATATTCGTCTTCAAATTGAAACGTGATCTTTTTTGTGGATGGCAGCCTGCAATCATCAGGCCCAGCCATCTCTACATCTACAGTAACCATCTCTGATTTTAAACCATTATAGAAAGCCCAAACTTTATATTCGCCAGCTTTAGAACCAACAAAACCGTCAAAATGCTCCGTAGCAGAGACATGAATGGTTTCTATTTCACCATTATCGTAGATATATTGTATTGAATCTAAAGAAATAGAAGAATTTTCTTTTCCAATCGCATTTACTTCTAATGCTGTACTCATACAAGAACATCCTGCAGTTATTTTATCAGAACATGAAAGGATGAATGTTATTGCTACTGCAAA
>DUVD01000096.1 GCA_012841225.1 Fibrobacter sp. | reverse complement strand
TGGGGAATATAGAGTCCAAGTAAAACGAGTAGGCTACATCCTCAACTGTTACAGGCGAACCATCACTCCACTTTGCTTTCTCATCTAAAGTAACCGTTATCATAGAGTCATTTTGAGTGTAAGAAGTGGCGAGCATTGGTTCTAGTTTACCAGATAGCTGATTGTATGCAAACAGAGATTCATACATCAGTTTCATGTTGCCGTCAATTGGGAAGTTAGGATCACCTTCTAAAGGATTGAACGTAGTCGGGGGAGCCCAATCAAAGCCACCTACATAAAGAGTTTCGTGTCTTGGGAAACCGTTATCTTCTTGAACAATTTCTTTACTAGCGTCCTTTTTACAACCCGTAAAAAAAGCTGCAATAAAGGTAAGGCAAAGCATTGAAAAAATAAAGAATTTATTCTTGTTCATTATAACCCCAACGATGGTTTACAACTATTATATAAAAGATAATGATATTTTTAAATGAAAAGGAAGAAAAAAAGATTTTACAATCGGATTAAGACTGTTTAAAGGTCTAAAAAGGCAATGAAAAAGCATATAAAAGCCTTTTTGAAGAGGCTGTAAAAATAGTTTTATCTATAATAAATGGAGAGCTTGCACCTCCTGGTGTTTTAAAGCGATGTTCCACTTTACCAGTATTAATCGAAATACCGATGACCTCGCTACCTTGATCAATCCAGGCAATGCCATTGTGCACCACAGGAGTAACGAAAACAGAGCGTGTTCCAGAATAATTCCATATTAGAGATCCTGTTTTAGCTGTGTATAAAGCAATTTGCTGGTTTGATAAACCAATCAAAAGTTGCGTTTCTAGGCTGTTTTCAACGAATTGAAGTGATGTAATGTCAGATGGCGTCGTGATAGTTTTAAGAAGTTCGTTTGAATTAGTCGAGTACAAAAAGATTTTATTATCAGCATTTGTTACCGAAACAAGGGAGTCAATTGCTTCTAAATGGGTTATCGTGGTCTGTAAACTGGTTACCGATTGCTTAATTTGGCCGGAGGAATGCCATAGCTTTAGGACCTCGCCCTCAAGACTAGCGACGAAAAGATCATTGCCTTTAGCAGTAAAATGGAAGGGCATTGTGAATATTTTTCTGGACCAAGCGAGGTCCAAATTGGGCTTTAATAGCTTGACTAAAAAACCATTCCAAGTTGAAATATAGATGGCGTTGTTCGTGTATTCAATATGGAAGGGTTTTCCTGGTAATTCAAATGTTTTAGTTCCCCCTTCCTTTAATAACTCGTGAACATGGATCTTAAATCCAGACGCTATGGCAAGAGAGGTTTCATCATTTGCCATGACAGGACTACTTGCTAGCTTCCCTAAATTACTTACCCAGCGTACTTCACCTGTTTCAGAATTGATGTTTTGAAGAGTTTGAGCGGCGACATCTACGGTATAAAGGTTCTTTTTATTTCCAAAAAATTGAGGGTAAGATGTTTTGGGTGAGAGCTGTAATATTTGGGTGAATTTAGCCCCTATCATTTTGCTGTATCGTGATAAAATAAGGTTTGATTTTTGAGAGACCCCAGATGACAAACGTACGGCCTCGGTCCAAGCTTTTTGTTTCTCTTTTTCGTTAGATTGAAGCGTCTCGGCGAGCAGTGCTTTTAAAAACCAACCTTCGGCGTTGCCAGGTTCAATTTGAAGTAAGGAGTCGAGCAATGGGGATAGTTCTTTCCATTGCTTTCGCGAAGCGAGCCTATTTGCCTCTGTGACAAGGATGGTCGACAGCAAAGGTTTCTTGCCGTAATGAAGAGCGTTCAACGCCAAAACAGTGCGATTTGTTAAAACGGCATAAATTTTGTCATCGACTTTAAAGGGAGCTTCTTGAAAAGGAATTCCCAAATGGAACTTCCAAAGGGGTCGTAACACTGTATCTACAGCGATGATGTTCCCTTCTTTGCTAAATAGACCGAGAGAGCCTGTCGCCATAGGAAAAATCCAAGAGGCATCTGATTGCATAGAAGAGATAGGAAAGCCATTTTTTTTATCTAAGAAGGTAACCTTTCCTGATGTTTCTAAAAAAGCAATGTTTTTTTCAAAGAAAACAAGGTCTTCTATATTAACGTTGGAGTATTTCCAAATCAAAGGCGTGTTTTCATCGGGTTTGTAAAACCAGATTGAGTGACCTGAAGCGATTAACACTCCATTTGGTTCAAGCTGAACATGGGTGATTGGGTCTAATTGCGAAATAACATGATCTTCTTGACCTGTTTCTATTTGAATAAAATGAAGAGCGTTGTCTGGACAATTGATGACAAAACGATTTAAAAATTCGTAAAAACCCACTAGCGTGCAACCGTTGTATTGATTTTTTATACTAAAACGGATGCCTTCATTAGTGGCTAAAAAAAGGTCATTGCCCGAAACGACTAACGCTTGATTTGCGGGTAAGGCAAATAAATCATCCACTTTATTTTTAAGAGGATATGTTTTTGTGGGTGTTTTGGACTGTAATGGCTGAAAGAAGAGCTCTTGAGTCTCTGTGTTACTATACCAAATGCCGTTCGGCGCAATAGAATGGATTTGAGCAATGCCAGGTAATTTAGCCGTAACAGGGGATCGCACCCCTTTATTAATTTGAATAATCTCTCTGTTTTCTAATAAGAAATACTGATCAGAAGGGGTATTAAAATACTTATATATTGGACTTTTTAGTAAAAAACTTTGTTCAATTAGTTTTTCTGGCTCGGGCGAAAGGCGCGCTAACTGTTCTGAAATCCAATACGCATCGCTTGGATTTTTTGTTTCCATAAGACTTTGAGTGTAATACAAAGAGGCAATGGAGGCATTGCCGCTTAAATCTTGAATTTTAGCGAGGTAAAAATAGGCGTTGTTCTTATCGTCCGCATCGCCAACGTTAATGACGTTTTCGAGTATTTTAACCGCTTTGCTAAATTCGCCTTTAATTTCAAATAAGTATAAAGCCTCTTTTACCGACGTGGCCATCTTAACTGCCCATGTCGCTTGCGTAGAAAGCAAAAGCACTATACAAATTGAAAGTATTTTAGGCATCAAATTTATAGCCTGCTCCACGTATAGAAAGAATGATTTTAGGGTTTGCTTGATCGTCTTCTAATTTTTTTCTTAGGTTGACGATGTGGTTGTCAATAGTTCTTGTGGTAGGCATGTTTTCTGGGGTGTATCCCCAAATGTTTTGTAAGAGGTCTTCGCGTAGAACGACTTCGCCTCGGTGTTGCCAAAAGTACTTTAAAATCTGAAATTCGCGAGCGGACATTTCTAAAGGCTCGTCTTTCTTGATTGCTTCATACTTTTTGAAGTTCAATTCAATGTCTGCAAAGCGAATCACATCTGGAACTACCGACGCATTATCGGTTGTCGCTTTTAGATCTGCTGCGCGGCGTAAAAAAGCCTTTACCCTTGCTAAAAGCTCTAAAATAGAAAACGGCTTCGTGACATAATCATCGGCACCCATTTCTAACCCAGCGACTTTACTCGTTTCTTCTGTTTTAGCGGTAAGCATTATAATAAAGCAGTTGGGATGTTTTTTTCGTATAACACGACAAACTTCAAAACCACTCTTTTTAGGAATCATGAGATCAAGAATAACAAGATCAGGTCGAAATGAATCTGCTTTAGCTATGGCTTCTTCACCATCTACCGCAGTTTCCACAATATAGTTCTCAAGCTCGAAGTTATCTTGAAGCCCTAAGCGGATAATTTCTTCATCTTCAACAATTAAAATTTTACTTTCCATTTTACTCAGCCTTTTTAAATCGTACTGTAAATGTAGAACCTTTTTCTAAACGGCTCTGTAAAGAGATTGACGCTTTATGCGTATCAGCGACTCGTTTGACTATAGCGAGTCCTAGCCCCGAGCCTTTTGTGCTTCTAGTCATTTCATCGCCAACTCGATAGAAGTCATTAAATATATTCTTTTGTTCAGAAGGGGGTATTCCAATTCCTGTATCGGTTACCGAAAACACCACTTTTTTGTTTTCTTCATAAATCTGGACAAAGATAGACCCAGGCGAATTGGTGTATTTAATTGCGTTTTCAATTAAACTCTGCATTAAGCTATATAAAGCGGTGTAATCTCCCATTACAAAAAGATCTTTTTCAAAGCGCGAGTTCATTTCTAATGCTTTACTTTCTGCAATATCAAAAAGAGCGCCAAAAACAGTTTCGGCGCAAAGCCCTAAGTCTAAACGCTCCCATTTAAATGCGGTAGAGGAATGCTCCATTCGAGTGTAGTTTAAAATAGCAGCAATAAGATTTTCTAGACGGGTCGATTCCTTGCCTATTAATGAGGAATACTCTTGTATTTTCTCTGGTTTTTGCACCCGCCCCCGTGCCATCATTTCGGCAAACATTTTAATGGAGGTTAAAGGCGTTTTTAGTTCGTGGGAAACGCTAGACAAAAAGTTGGCTTTCATAAATAAAAGCTTTTGCTCTTCACTTAAAAAGCGAAACATAAAAAAGGAGCCAAACAAAACGGTAATAAGAGAGAAGCCAACTAACCCGTACAGCAAAAATATCTTATGGTTTGTTTCTTTATGAATTTCCTTTTGGTCTTTTTGGTATAGAGTAAGAGTCCAGTTTAAGTCTTGACCTAAAATATGCTGCTCTAAAATAAACCCATTTTTAGGGATAGATCCAGATAGAATCGAGTCTGCTGCATTGCTAACAGTGTAGGGAATCATTTTCCATTCTCTAGCTATTGTCTGCACTCTTGAGCGAATTCGCTCTTGATATTTTAATTGGTCTATCTTCCCTATAACTACTTGATCACCAGAAAGCCATGGGTAAGACATTCTAAAAAATAAATCATTATTATCGAAACGATATAAAATGCCCTCTTTTGGCGATAGGTTATCCGCTAGTATTTTTTTAAAGAAAGCGAGGTGCTCATAAAGAATTTCGGTGTGAGTCAGTTGCCTATTAAAGTTTTCTCGTAGATTCCAAAAGGCTTCCCTAGTTTCTTGACTTAATTTTTCAAAAGATAAAATTCGATTAAAGGTGGTTTCAAAAAAATAACGGGTGGCACTTATATCGTTAATGTGTGGGTTTTGCAAAAAACGATTCAATTCCATTAAGCATAAGTTTTGAGCCTCTTCGTGTTTCTTTTGCTCGACTAGAATTTCAAAATGTAAAAGTTGAATAGATTCTCTAAGCTGAATGTGTAAATAACTTTCTAATTTTGGACGATTTTCTAAAACAGCAATAATACGAAGTGCTTCATCGTAATTTTTGTTTTTATAAGCCATTCGCAGAACACCCAGTAAATTTTGAACCTGTTCTGTTTTACTTTGAACTTGCCCGTGCATTAACCTAAGTGACCTAGCGAGGTAAATTTTTTCTAAATTTGTTTTGTTTTTTTCTTCGTTGAAGAGCTGCTGTTCTAGTGATGAATACTTTGTTTGAGGCCATTGAGATGGTTCATAAAAAAAATGAGAAATAATATTTGGGTAGACAATCGTATCTTTATTGAAAAGAAAAATGGTGCTGATTCCGCTTACCTCTTTAAAAGAAGAGGATTTTCCAAATTCTAATAAGTTTTGAGGTTGCTCGTAGAGGAATTGAGACGCTGCTTTAGCTTCTAGTAGTATTTTATTTTGTTCTTTTTGAACTCCCGCTTCTAGCTCCCCTTTAAATGATTTTAAATTCTCTTCGAATGTTTTTTTTGCTAAAAACGTTTCATTTTGAATATTTCTAAAACTTAAAATAGAGAGAATAGCGGTGGGAAGGATGATTCCGCCGAAAAACAAAGCGATGAGAATAGGATTGCTTTTAGAAAACCTCATACATCGCTGCTCTTAAAAAATAGTGGAGCGAGTCATTTTACTCACTGCACTAATTGAGCTTCGTGAGTCAAAGAGACGCGATGGCCTAGTTTAATACGACGGTTGTTAGAATAAATTTCTCGAATTAATACAGCAGATTGATTTTCTTTAGCTCTAGAAATGATTCCTCTGCCAAGAAGTCTAGGAGGAAGTCCTGGATCAGAGAGGTCTTCTTCCCATATCGCAACGCCATTGCCAGTGTTAAAGCCAGAAGAAGTTCCTTTATCGACAATTGTGTATGAATACGCGCTTATAACCAAAGATGGATCTATGGCATAGCGAACATAAGCCATGTCATCTACATTTACTTCGGCAATAGGAGTATAGCCTTTCACATTAATAGTAACCTCAGTTTCTTTTAGTTTCGCCTTGCTTTTCGACAAGTCTATTTCTCTAAAACCCTGAACTATAATGGCCCTCGAAAGTGTGTCCCCAATAGCGGTTATTTTTGCGTACCCTGATATTTGAAGGAGAGCGGTCTGATCGTAGTCTTTCGCGCCCGGCTTAATCAACATTATTTTTTTAGCTTCCCAGATTTCGATTAAGGTGCCTTTCTTCAAGCCTGGACTTGTAGTGTGGCCAATGCCAACAACAACTTCGTTTTCGATCATGTGAAGTAGCGGAGCAATGCGCTCTCCAGATTGAATTGAAAACCAGCGCTGATCGTCTTTCAATTCTTGAATAGAAAAAATCTCAGGAGCTAAAATTTGATAGTACCCGTTAAAAATTTTAGAGTCAGCGCGTTTTTGATAAAAATACTCGTCGTTCGCTTTTTGTTTTTCTTTTATTTTAGACTTACTTCTTAAATTGCCGATCATGTCTTCAAAGTTGTTGTCTCTCTTTTCATTTTCATCGCAACCAACAGCCTTAATTGTTTTTGGCAAAGATGAATCTGCTACAGCTGAATAGCAATTCCTTTTGCTTTGAGAAGGACGAGCTGCCTGAACGCCTTCGTTGAGCTCTCCCATGTAAATGGAATCCCCAGGGTAAATCCAATGTGGGTCTTCGATGTGCCGGTTGTTTTCCCATAGGTCGGGCCAAGCAAAGGGGTCGTTTAAAAATGTTTCACTCAGATCCCATAGAGTGTCACCTTTTTTAACAAAATAGGCTCCTGCGACTAATGCCAAAGATCCAAGCAAGAGGCTTAATAGTTTCATTTGATTCATTGCAGCTTACCTTTTGCAACCCTTTGTATATTAAGAAGTTACGTTGAATTTACCTTTAATTTAACCTTTTCTGGAGAAAGTAGGCTTTTTCCTTTGAATAAAATGCGGTGCATCGCCATTTTTTAATGCTTTTTTGGGTTCAAAAATGATTTTCGTGTTCTTTTTTTTACTTAAGATTTTTTTATCACCTAAAATACCCGCTCGATCAGGTACAAAAAGAAACAAGACTTCAAGTGATTTTTTTCCTGGCTCTAAGTCCATTGGAACGGTTTTTCGCAACATATAACCCTCTCGTCGAAAGCGTTTTACCTCTTTTGCGGCTTCAAATAAATTTGAAGAAATCAAAAGAATTCTTTCGGG
>DUVD01000095.1 GCA_012841225.1 Fibrobacter sp. | reverse complement strand
AGATTTTGCGTTTCGTTGTTCCTAAAAACGAGCTTTGTTTTATAAGTACCTGTTTTAATTTTAATAGACGCAGAAGTCGATAACGGGATTACACGCGATTCAGAAGCAACTCCCGTAGAAGACATCCACACTGGATTTGGGATAGCTCCAAAAGCTAAACGAAAGCCTACGTAAGCAGCCCTTGTAGAAGAAGTGACTTTATAAACATCCCCTCTAGAGTAAACGTTAATATCGTCTGGAGCATTCCGGTAGCTCCCGCCTTTTAAAACTCGTTCCCCTAAAGTGGCGCCGTCAGGGGCCCCAACAAAATTAAAAATAACAGTATCCTTAAAATAACCAAGCCAGTCATTTACCCACTCCATCACATTGCCCGCCATATCACAAACACCAACATCATTGATATCAGCAGTGCAAACTTCTTGCACAAGATAATTAGAGCTTTCATTATTCCAAGCTTGGTTTGGCTGCCAGTTTTGAGAAGCGACAAAAACCCACTCCGCCTCCGTTGGCAAACGATAAGCATCGATTTCAAAACGAGTATTTAATGCTTCTAAGTTGGTACAAAATCCCGACTCGTTGAAAGTAATTTTTGAATACGTGTAGGCAGTATCAAAACCTTCCGCTTTAGAACGTGCATTAGCAAAAAGAACGGCATCGTAATAGGTCAAATTTGTTATAGGATGATTTTCTTCTCCTTTCTCCGAAGTGCCACCCATTAATTTTGAATATTCAAATTTTGTGACTTCGTGTTTACTAATGGAAAAGTTGTAATTAAATTTTACCTTCATCAAAGGGCGTTCTTCCATTTTTGCCGAAACACTGTTGGCGCCAAGTATTGCTGACTGCCCTTTCGCACCAATCAACACCATGCCTTCATGTTTTAAATCGTATTCATATAAAACACCAGAAGGCCTCCCATCATCTAAAAAACAGCTTATTAAAAACAAGCTTTGAATGAGAAAAATTAAAAACCGTTTATGCATAAAAACAACTGATTTTAAAATAATAATGATCATGGAACCAAACATTAAAATATAACATTTAAGGGTATAGAAATAAAAAATGGGGCTATTGAACTGCATCTAAATTCTTTAAAACCCATTTTTGATTAGCTGAAATACCAGGGTAATCAGGGAACAACACATCTGCAAGCTTATACCAAGTTAATGCACGCTGAGGATCTTTCTTCATAAACGCATTTCCCTTATTAAATGCCGAAAGACCCATGAATTCTTTTTTAGACAAGGGTTTCCACTCTAAACCCGTCCAAACTCCATCTTTGTATTTTTCAGCGTACTCTTTATTTGAGTAAGAAAAGCCACCTCGGTTTGGCTCAAAATTAATGCCTTTATAACGCAAAAAAACATGATTGGGAAGCATTATCACCTCTAACGAAAAATCATAGCGCTCCGCAACCATAAGAGCAAGCCAAGAAACGCCCATACAACCTGCTGTTTTTGAAGAAAGCACCTCTAGTGGAAAAATGGAAGAAAGAGCCGCTGCGGAATCTTTATGAAATTTCAAGTTCCATTTTTCAAATAACAACTCACGAAGCGCTTCTAGGGTATCTCGCTCTTCAACTAAAAGCGAATCAAAAAAAGAAATCCCTTCTCTCCATATTACAGAAGAATCTAAACACGTTACAGGGAGGTTATCAAAAATACAGGTCCCTTCTTGTAAAGTATAAGGTTCCATTCTTTGCGCGCCAAAAAACACGAATAAGTACCCTGCGATGCTAAGGCCCAAAAGAAGTAAAACAGCCAATTGTTTTTTCTTAGAAAGCATCCCATTCCATTGGTGAACGCCAAAAATCACGCGCTGTCATCATGTATATAATTAGTTTTTTAGAAGCCGTTATGCGCTTCATGCGATGCCTTACACCGGGGCCTCCACCCCAACTCGTCAAAACCTGCACATCAAGGCCTGTGGCAAATGCAAGTAAGGAACCTGGACCACCCGAACGCTGGTCAACCGATTCAAAAACACCTGTAAATGAATCGCCCATTAATAATATAGGAGCTTCTTTTTTCCCTATATAGGGTTCAGCATTTTTAAATACCTTATATGCAAAAAGCGTGTCGGGAACATATTTATTTTTTTCACTATCTGGAACATGAGAAACCAAATCGCCTTCTCTTGTAATAATGGTATCTCGCATTTCTAATGCGCCTTGTGTTGGATTAGCGGCTGTATACCAAGAGTATTGAGTAACCCTTGATGCGATCAGTTCTAAAGAAGCCAACAACCCAGAAGTAGACCAATGGGTATCATAGCGCTGAAACACATAATTTGGAGGGACATCACCAGCTCTTGCCGCTTGCAAAATTGGGTATAAATCAATAACATCTAAACCGGCTTCTAGCATCTCTTTTGTGAATTCACGACTAGCAGGATTAATGCATAAAGAAAGTGAAGTACCTGGCACTAATAGATCGGGGTACACTTCTTCTTTCACTGGGATAGGAACTACCAGCAATTGAATATTTAAAGAGTCAAGGTGGGCTTTTAGCTCCAATAATCTTGGCAATGGGTTATGCAAAGAATCTTGCGCTGTAATTTTTTCGGCTAAGAGGTATTCTGCATTACGCCTAAACCAAAGCATACCAGAAGAAGAGAAGGCGTTTTGCTCCTTGGGAATAGCATTAAGAATTTGCGTTAAAGATTTTTGAAAAGAAATAACGCTATCTGAAACTGGGCAAGAACCTAGCGATTCAAGTGTTTGCTTGCGAAATAACGAACTGGTATCTAAGCTACGGGTTGTAACAGAAGAAACATCATCTGGCTCTTCTAATTTTAAGAGCGCTTCTGGGCTTAAACGAAATGGCTTTATATCAATGGCCACACGGATCGCCTTTCCCATTGGATTACCCTTAATAATAAAGTAAGGGGAATACTCGTGCCAAGGAGCACCTGGAATATGTTGCTCTAAGTCGGTGTTTAAAGTAGGATACCAATAAGAGGTAAGCGTTCTAGCCCAATTCATAACCTCTTCAGAAGAAAGAAGCTTTTCTTGATATTGTTTAAGAATTTCGAGCTCGTTGGTAGTTGCCCGTTTTTTTAAACGCGCCCAAAATGGTGCTCGGTT
>DUVD01000094.1 GCA_012841225.1 Fibrobacter sp. | reverse complement strand
TAAAAAGATGATGATTTGCCAAAGCCATGTAAAACCATCAAAAAAGGTCGTCATATTTTTTTTGTGTAAAAGCTTACTATTCCCAACGACCATACCAGCAATATATACGGCAAGATAACCATTCCCATGAAGAAGATCGGTGACTGTAAAGGTGAAAAAGACAAAAGCAAAAAGTAAAACAGGGTATAAAGCGTCATTCACAAGGTTTATTCTATTGATTACGGTTTGAGTCAATTGCCCGAGGAAATAACCAGCGACAAGGCCTACTACTAATTGAATCACTACATTCAAAACGGAAAGAGGAACACTTGCTTGATTTGCTTGTAAAATGGTCATAAAAAAGATCATTAGCATATAGGCCATAGGATCATTACTACCGCTTTCAAGCTCAAGAAGAGGGCGTACATTGTGTTTTAATTGAAGACCTTTTGATCGAAGAATAGAGAATACCGAGGCAGAATCAGTAGAAGACATAATCGATGCTAGTAAGAATGACTCCACCCAACCTAAAGAGATAAAACCGTCAATAAAGTTAGACAAGTAGTGTATGAAAACCCCTGTGACTAGGGCGGTGCTCACTACACCAATTGTGGCAAGAGTAACTCCTTGAGCAATGACTGGTTTGATTTCAGAAAATCGAGTGTCCATGCCTCCAGAGAATAGAATCACACTCAGAGCCATTACACCAATAAATTGCGATATATAAGGGTTATTGAACTGAATTCCAAAGCCATCTACACCCCCAATCATCCCTACGCCTAAGAAAAGGAGGAGTGCAGGAACGCCAATTTTACCGCCCGCTTTACTTGCAAAAATGCTAATAAATAAGAGAATGGAACCTGCAAGAAGGATATTTTCTGGTGTAAAATTCATGATACCTTTGTAAAAAACGCGAAAAAAAACGACTTTTTTAAATGTAACAAAAAAAAAGACCTTTTATTGTGCATTCTTTAAAAAATGGATATAGGAAATACATTTTTTTGCTAAATTACCCCACATTGTTTTTCAAAAGAGGTTTTTTAATGAACTATTTTAATACGCTCCCCCTTCGCATTCAGCTGGAAGAATTGGGTCGTTGTCGTTTTATGGACGTTTGCGAATTTTCTCGTGGCGTCGAAACCCTAAAAGGGAAAAAAATTGTTTTTGTTGGTTGTGGTGCACAAGGCTTACATCAAGGGTTGAATTTAAGAGATAGTGGTTTAGACGTTTCTTATACCCTTCGCGCCGAAGCCATTGCCGAAAAGCGCGCTTCCTGGAAAAATGCCACAGAAAACGGCTTTGAAGTAGGTACTTACGAAGAAATGCTTCCAAAAGCAGATCTTATTTGCAACTTAACACCAGATAAGCAGCATCATTTTGTGATTCCGGCCATTATGCCTCTAATGAAAAAAGGCGCTGTCCTCTCCTATAGTCATGGATTTAACATCGTCGAAGAAGGGCAGCAAATCCGTCCAGATATCACGGTTATTATGGTTGCTCCCAAAGGGCCAGGCTCCGAAGTACGCGCTGAGTATGTCCGCGGTTTTGGCATGCCCGCACTTATCGCTGTTAATCGCGAAAACGATCCAGAAGGCAAAGGCTGGGATTATGCTAAAGCCTATGCCGTTGGTTTAGGTTCAGATCGCGCTGGTGTTTTAGAAAGCTCTTTTGTTGCCGAAGTCAAGAGCGACTTAATGGGCGAGCAGACTATTCTTTGCGGTATGCTCCAAACTGGTACGATCCTTTGCTTCGATAGAATGATTGCAGATGGGGTAGAGCCCGCTTACGCTTCTAAGCTTCTCCAATACGGTTGGGAAACAGTTACCGAAGCATTGAAATACGGTGGCATCACCAACATGATGGACCGCTTGTCTAATCCAGCCAAAATTAGGGCTTATGAGCTTTCCGAAGAAATGAAGAAAATCATGGCACCTCTTTACCAAAAGCACCAAGACAATATCATCTCGGGCAAATTTTCTTCTACCATGATGGCAGACTGGGAAGCTGGCGATAAGGAACTATTAACTTGGCGCGAAGAAACGGGTAAAACCGCTTTTGAAAAAACAGCAGCCACAGAAAAATCAATTTCTGAACAGGAATATTTCGACCGTGGTGTTTTAATGGTCGCTATGGTTAAAGCAGGCGTAGAGCTCGCTTTTGATACGATGGTTGCTGTGGGTATTAAGCCAATGAGCGCTTATTATGAGTCTTTACACGAAACACCACTTATCGCAAATCTCATTGCACGCAAAAAACTGTATGAAATGAACCGAATCATCAGTGATACTGCCGAATATGGCTGCTATTTGTTTGCAAACGACTGCGTACCTCTTCTTAAAGACTTTATGAAAACAGTCACTAAAGAAGATATTGGTGGTGTTTTTGGCGCAGGAAAGTCTGCGGGTGTTGATAACGCTCGTCTAATCGCTGTCAATGCATCTGTTAGAAACCACCCTGTCGAAGACATTGGTGCTTGGTTACGCTCTAAAATGCGTGGTATGGCAAAAATCGTTTAACTTCGATTTTTCTCGTTCTCTTTAGACACCGTCCTTTGGGGCGGTGTCTTTTGACATATATCATTTTTTTTACATTGGACATTGTGATAAAATAATTATATTTGCCGAAATTTGGCTTTTAGTAACTTGTAATTTTATCCTGGAGACCGAAATGAAAAAAGAAGGCATTGATAAAGTTTTAATCATAGGGTCCGGCCCCATCGTCATCGGCCAAGCATGTGAGTTCGACTACTCCGGCACGCAAGCCTGTAAGGCACTTCGCGAATTAGGTTACAAAGTTGTTCTTGTGAATTCAAACCCAGCGACCATCATGACAGACCCTCTCATGGCAGACGCTACTTACATAGAGCCTTTGAATGTCGCGCGTTTAGAGCAAATCATTGCTAAAGAACGTCCAGACGCCCTCCTTCCTAACCTGGGTGGTCAAACCGGTTTAAACCTCGCCTTCGGTCTTAATAAAGCGGGTATTCTCGCTAAGTATGATGTTCAAGTTATTGGGGTTAATTTAGATGCGATTGAACGAGGCGAAGATCGCGAAATATTTAAAGCGACAATGCAATCGCTAGGTATCGATACTCCTCGCTCCGACGTGGCTTACACAGTAGAGCAAGCTGAAGCGATTGCCGATAAATTGAAGTACCCAGTAGTGGTGCGCCCCGCTTACACTATGGGCGGCGCTGGTGGTGGGCTTGTGTATAACGTAGAAGAGCTTCGCTCTATTGCAGGAACAGGTCTTGAGCTATCAATGACGCACCAATGCTTAATAGAAGAGTCCATTCTCGGCTGGGAAGAATTAGAGGTCGAAGTCGTGCGCGACTCTAAAAATCAAATGATCGCTATTTGCTTTATTGAAAACATCGATGCGGTAGGCGTTCACACTGGTGACTCTTTCTGCTCGGCACCATTTTTGACAATTGATAAAAAATTAGAAGAACGCCTTAAAGCTCAAGCGTTTAAGATTGTAGAATCCATCGGTGTAATTGGTGGGACTAACGTGCAGTTCGCTTACGATCCTAGTTCGGATCGCATTGCGATTATCGAAATTAACCCACGCACCTCTCGTTCTTCTGCACTTGCTTCTAAAGCGACCGGTTTTCCAATTGCTTTGATTTCGGCGAAATTAGCTACAGGCATTACCCTTGATCAAATTCCTTACTGGCGCGATGGTACCCTTGATAAATACACTCCTTCTGGAGATTATGTTGTACTTAAGTTTGCCCGTTGGGCTTTTGAAAAGTTTCGCGGTATAGATGATGTACTTGGCACCCAAATGAAGGCAGTGGGCGAAGTGATGGCCATTGGCAAAACGTACAAGGAAACTTTCCAAAAAGCGATTCGCGGCCTTGAAAATGATCGATCGGGCCTTGGTTTTGCCAAAGACTTTAACCGCCGTTCACTTGCCGAACTAATGGACATGCTCCGCATGGCCTCTAGCGAACGCCATTTTATTATGTACGAAGCGCTCCGCAAAGGAGCCACTGTTGAACAAATCGCTAATCTTACTTTTGTTAAACCACACTTTATTCAACAGATGAAAGAGTTGGTCGAGCTCGAAGAGGAAATGCTCAAGACCCCGGGTCGCTTGCCTTCAGACGAACTCCTTATTGCGGCTAAAAAAGATGGCTTTAGCGATAAGTATATCAGCAAGATTCTCGGCCTTAGAGAAAAAGACGTGCGCAAGCGTCGCATTAAATTAGGTGTAGTGGAAGGTTGGTGCGCAGTGCCGGTTTCTGGCAAAGAAGACACTTACTATTACTATTCTACATATAACGCTAAAGATGAAACGGTCGCTTCTAATAACCCTAAAAAGGTCATGATTCTAGGTGGTGGCCCAAACCGTATTGGTCAGGGGATTGAATTCGATTACTGCTGCTGCCACGCTGCTATGGCTCTTCGCGAATTAGGTTACGAGACCATTATGGTCAACTGTAACCCAGAAACCGTTTCCACCGACTACGATACCAGCGACAAACTCTATTTTGAGCCGGTGTGCCTCGAAGACGTGCTTCAGATTTATGAAAAAGAAAAGCCTGCAGGCGTTATCGTGCAGTTTGGTGGGCAGACACCGCTAAACATTGCTCGTGAACTCTCTGACGAAGGCGTAAAAATACTCGGCACTAGCATCGATAGCATCGACATCGCCGAAGACCGCGACTTGTTCCGCAAAATGATGGAACAACTCGACATCCCTATGCCAGAATCGGGCATGGTAACAAATGTAGACGAAGCCCTCGAAGTCGTTGGCAAAATCGGCTATCCTATTATGATTCGCCCGAGCTTTGTTTTAGGTGGCCGCGGCATGGAAGTCCTTTACGATGAAAGCATGCTTCGCGAGTATGTAGCGAAAGCCGTTGGCGTCACTCCAGATCGCCCTCTTTTAGTAGACCGTTTTCTTTCAAACGCCCTTGAATGTGAAGCAGACGCTCTTGCCGATGGCGAAAACGTTTATATCCCTTCTGTGATGGAGCATGTGGAACTTGCAGGTGTTCACTCCGGTGATTCCGCTTGTATTATTCCTCCAGTTAGCATCGGTGAAGACCATATCAAAACAATTAAAGATTACACACGTAAAATTGCAAAGGCGCTTCGCGTTTGTGGTCTAATGAACATGCAATACGCCATCGAAGACGGCAAGGTTTATGTCTTAGAAGCAAACCCACGTGCAAGCCGTACTGTGCCACTTGTTTCAAAAGTCTGCAATACGCAAATGGCTAGTCTTGCCACGCGTTTAATGATTGGTGAAAAATTCAGTAACCTCAACTTGAAAGAAAAAAAGTTCAAGCATTATGGTGCTAAAGAAGCGGTGTTCCCCTTTGATAAATTTCCAAAAGTAGACCCTGTCCTTGGGCCAGAAATGCGCTCTACTGGAGAAGTCCTTGGTCTTTCCGATGACTATGCCCTTGCGTATTACAAATCACAAGAAGCTGCTGGTTCAATGCTCCCTTCAGAGGGTTCTGTATTGATTAGTCTTTCCGATAAAGAAAGCCTAAGCGAACAAGCCATTGAAATTGGTAAAGGTTTTGCCAAACTCGGCTTTAAAATCCTCGCTACAGAAGGCACGGCACTTTTTTATGAAAAAGCAGGTGTCTCTTGTGAAGTGATTGCTAAAATTGGAGAAGGCCGCCCTAACGTCTTAGATGTTATTGTGAACAACCAGGTTTCTTTAGTGATTAACACGCCATGGCCTCGTCGAGATGCAGTTGCCCACGAATCGGCAATTCGTCAAGCAGCAATCAAATATAAAATCCCCTACATTACCACGCTCGCTGCCGCTTACAATGCAGTGAAAGGGATTGCTTCAGCTAAAGCAGGTCGGGGAGAAGTGCGTTCTTTGCAAGACTACCACTCGACTATCGAAGAAGTATAAAAATAGAATAGAAATAAAAACACCGCTGTTTCTTAGAATGGCGGTGTTTTTGTGTTTAGCAAGAGACTGATAAAAAAAATAAATTTACATAAAAAAGTATACAGACT
>DUVD01000007.1 GCA_012841225.1 Fibrobacter sp. | reverse complement strand
CATCAGCAAGGGCAAGGAACACAAGAAATATGAATTTGGGAACAAAGTATCCATCGTGAGAACGGCAGGTGGTTTAATCATTGGAGCTAAATCATTTCGCAATGAATATGACGGACATACGATAGACCCCGTTTCCACTATTTCCATAAAAAGAGGCGTCTTAAAATTAGTTGAAAAAGACCGCTGGATTGTTATAGAGTCTTCTACAGGAAAAGAATTTAAAGTAGCACACCGAAAAAATGCTCCAGGCAATGATGGTCAAACGATTTCTTTCACGCTTTACCCACATCCAAAAGAAAAGCATTCTTATCTTGCTAAAGTGGAAGAGCATTCCATGTCTCCTGAGATCACGTGGAAGGAAGTGAAAGATGAGTTTATGAAGAGCTCAAATTTACCAGAATCTTTTAGTCAAGAAATTGAGGAATTTGCCGCTTCGAAAAAGAGTCCAACAGCAAAAGATTTTAAAGGTCGCGTAGACTATCGAGGTCTAACCATTCTTTGTATTGACCCAGAAGGAGCTCGCGATCATGATGATGCCGTTTCTGTAGAGCGTCTTCCTGGTGGAGGTTTTAAGCTGGGCGTTCATATCGCTGACGTGAGTTATTATGTTCCTGAAGGGTGCGCCTTAGATGAAGAAGCATTAAATCGTAGTTACACCCAATATTTACCTTGGTGTGCTGTGCCCATGCTACCAGAACGCCTTTCTGGAGATTTGTGCTCTTTACATGAAGGTGTCGATCGTTGTGCTTTTACGTGTATGATGGTCTTAAATAAAAAAGGCGAAGTCCAATCGTATGAATTTCACCGAAGCGTTATAAACGTGACTTCTTCTATCAGTTATGAACGTGCTCTAGAAATGAAAAACGAAGGCAATACTGCCGTGGCAGACTTAGCACTAGTCTCCAAATTATTAAAAGAAAACCGCGCCAAAAGCGGCATTTTAGAACTTGGCGGCACAGAGTACCAATGCTTATTTGATGAAAAGAATGAGCCTGTTCAAATTGTCCCTAGAAAAAATGATGAGTCCAATTCTTGGATTGAAGAATGTATGTTGATTGCAAATAATTGCTGTGCCAAAGAATTAGTGCGTCGACAGCTACAGGGAATTTTCCGAATCCATGAAGCTCCAGATACTAAGGACATCATGGAACTTTATTATTTGTACCCTGATCTTTTCAAAGACTCTCCAGTGGAACTTCGAGATTTAGGGAAACCTCGTCGAGGCGATTCAAACTTAAATCCTATAGTCTTTTCACTATACCAACATTTAGTGATTAGAGCCGCTGGCGATGAAACGCTTATCAATCGCATTTTAAGGAGTATGCAAAAAGCTCATTATGACAGCAATAGCTTTGGTCATTTTGCATTGAATTGGCAAGATTATTCTCATTTCACATCACCCATTCGTCGTTATGCGGATTTATGGTGTCATAGAGAACTCGCAAGAACTGCAAAGACAGAAAAATAAGAACGTAAGAATAGCGTAATTGAAGTTTGTGATTGGATTTCTGCGAATGAAATTAAAAACCAAAAAACAGAACGCATTGCAATCAAAGTCTGTGCTACATACCTTTTAAAAGATCGCATTGGAGATACTTTTGAAGCGACGATTAATGGCATTGAGCAATGGGGCATTTATGTCTCTGTCAAAGATCCAATGGCTGAAGGCCTTGTTCGTTTCAAAGATATTGCGGGCAACGATAATTACATCTTTAATCCAGAAAAAGGTTTTGTCTTTAGCAAAAGAGGCGGAAAAACATTGCGTCGCGGCGATAAAGTCGAAGTGCAGTTACTTCGAGTGAATCCTCTTCGCGGTGAAGCTGATTTTGCTCTACTAAAAAAATTAGAAGATGAAAAAACTCGTGCTTCTGGGCGTCGTCCTTCGAATAAAGATCGTGCTGAAGCTGCTGAAGAATTAGGCTTAGTGAAGTCTATGGACGATTTTATGACAGAAGAAAAAAGAAATCGGACGCGTTCTACTAAGAAGACTTTTTCAAGAAAGAGGCGTTGATTGAAAACGAAAGTGCTTTATGCTTCTTACGTAAAAGGAAATAATATTCCTTATTATGTTCGCTATGCATTAGAAGCACTTTCTGTTCAAGATGTTTCGATTGTTTGTTTGACAAATCAAAGAGATTTGGATGAAGAATCGATTGATTTTCTAAATGCAAAAAAGATTGAACTCTTTTTATCAGAGAATAAAGGGTTTGATTTTGGAATGTGGAGCCGTTACTTAAAAAGCATCTCTTTAGAAGAAAAAAAATCATGGGATCGCTTATGCTTAATAAACGATTCAGTGATTTATTATAAAAATCAGTTTGGGTCTTTCTTTTCTAAAGCCGAAAACTTTTCTGCGGATATGATTTCATTGACTTGTAGCGAAGAATTGTCTTTTCATCTACAATCGTTTTTCTTATATCTCAAACCATCAGCGATGACGGTTTTATATGCGCATTTAGAGGAGGCAGCTGAGTCGGATTCTTTTTACGAAGTTGTGCGTAATATGGAAATCGGTTTAAGTTCTCGAATGCTTAAGTGTGGCCTGAAACTAGAATCTCTTTTTAAAACATCTCGAAACGTATTGTTTTCTTATGATGAACTGATAAAAGAAAAAGCAGGGTTTATTAAGCGCAAACTTTTAGAACGTCGATTTACTCCAAAAGAAAAATTTCATTTTTTAAGGCACGGCGGCTTTTCTGCGCTATATGCTAATTATTATGAAATGATAAAAAAATCTGGAGACGCTGATTCTTCTTTTCCTATAGATTCCATAGTAGTTCATAAAAAAACTCTTCAAAATCAAATGAAAGATTTTTTCTTATGCTTATTCTTTTACGCTTTAATTAATCCAACGGAAAAAATAAAAAAAATCTTGAAAAAAAATAAGTTAAGAAAGTCTTGACTTTTAAGGTTCAGAAGAAATTTTAATGGGCTTTTCAAGCGTTATTTCATTGATGCCGTCGATGATAATTTGATCAATTTCAATAAACGACCCGCTATTAATAAAAATACTGAAAATACCAATTTCTTGCTTTACTTCATTCCAGGTATATTGTTGGTGTTCAGGGAGAACAATTTCATTTCCTGGATAAAATACATATTCTGTCCATTCCGTAGAAGCGGTATCGCGCCATAGGACTTTTGGAAAATGATTATCTCCAACGGTGCGATTAGATTCTAAAGCAACATCAAAAATAGCATCGCCACGAACCATTAATCGGACTGCTTTCATTTCAGAAAAATCATAGCTTATAGAGTCTGCACCAAGGTGGGTTCCTAATACGAGCATTCCAGAATCGCCTGTAGAATAGTGAAGAGAAATAGACATGCCTTCAAAAGCATTTTCTGATATAAACTGAGCGGGGTGTTCTATTTCTTCAGTGGGGTCTGTCCATTCTATATTTTCATTAGCATACCAAATGCCGTCATCGGAAGAACTAAAATACCAACCAGAGGCGGAGAGTTTATCTCCATATTTAAATTGAATGTTTCCATCATTAAAGTCTTCTAGTAATAAGGTTTTTCTTAAGGCGTCTTCATTAAAAGTAAAAGAACTACTTTGATTGATTTCAAAAGTGCCTAGCGAAATATCATTATCAGTACGGACTTCAAAAATACCTTGAGGAGCACGTTTGAAAATAAAACCATCTTCGGTGGAAATAACTTGATAAGGAGTTCCTTTTAAGTAAATAGAATTAGGTAAAAGAAGAGTGTCTTGAGTATTAAAAGCCACTTTGATTTCTACAGACGAAAGAACCTGAACTATCGAGCTATCGCCTTCAAATTGTTCCCAGGCCATTGCAGAGGAATCGGCTCCGTAAATGGCTTCGATGAAATAGTCTTTTATAGAATCATTAAGAGTAAATTGAACTACTCCATTAGAATCAGACGTAGCAGTTGCAAAAGGAGAAGAAAGAGTAGAGTCAAAAAGAGCGATTTTAGCCATGGGGAGTGGCTGGTTGCTGGAGTCTTTAATAAATAGAGCAATCCCATTAGTTGTTTCTGTGGTTGCCCCTGCATTTTGATTAGGGCTGCAACCATAAAAAAGAAAGAAACAAGTGAGTAATAAAAAAATGGGATTCATTGTAAGGCGTATTTGTTTAAAAGTACTTGAATAAGGAGAATATAATTTATCATCATCAAAAAAGTTTTGATTTAATAAAAAATGATCCTTTTCCATCATGTTCTTTTTCATGAATCCAACTCCTTTTCCTTTTGCATGACAGGAAAAAGCTGGATGTTGAGTTGGTAAACGGCGTCGCATTCCTTAGAAGGCATGGCTCCTACTTGCTTTACAATAGAATTTCTTGCTTCGGCAAGAACCGCTTTGATACGCTCAATTTGAGATGAATCTAAAGCAAGTGTTAGGGTGCTGATGTCTCTTTTTTCACGAGGGATAGAATCGATTGCGTTTTTAGCGTGATCCACCATTTGTTTTTGGTAGTCTTGAACAGCGGCGCTTTGCCACCGTTCTCCTGTGCTTAAATGCGCATCGGTAGGAACAAGGCGTCCAGAAAAATCTTTTTGAATCAGGCCAAGTTTTTCCAAGTGGGTTAAGGCTTCAATCACTTGTGTAGCACTTAATTTGGGGTGGCAAAGAGAACCTAGTGTTTCAGCTTGCTCATGGCTATAGTATTCAAAAACATCAATAGCCGAGCGAATCATAGGAAAATACCACATTTGAAAATAGCGATAACGGGCTTCGTCAATTTGTCGTTTCGCTGCAGGCCTCATTTTTTGAAGCATTTCAAAATGTCTTTTTAAATCTAAATCACGGCGTGCTTTAGCGTATGCTACTAATTCTCGAAAATACTCTGATTTCGCTGATTTAAAACGAAAAAATGAAATGAATTGTTCAATACCTTCAGCAGAAAGGTGGCGTTTACCTTGCAGTATTTTTACTAAAAGGCTTGCGTCAATATGAACTGCAACAGCAAAAACCCGATAACTAAATAAAGGATCAGCCGCTTTTTCAAGCGTATAAAAATCACGTAAAAATTCGTGATAATCTAAATAATCAAAAATATTGAGCTGATGACCTGTTAGCATAGTAAACCTTTAAAAATAATTTACATCAATTTTGTTTGATTGGCTAAAAATAAGAGAAAATTAATATCTAGGTGTGGACATTTTTGTCATCACCTTTGAAATTTTTTAAGCCCTTTTAAAGAGAAAAGGGTCTATTTTTAAGAAAAACTTAAAGAGGAGTAAACATGGGTATTAGAAAAACCTTTTTTTTGGTTAGCGCTTTAGCCTCCATGGCCATGGCAGCTACGATTTATGAAGCAGAATTGGGAACTTTAGGGAATGCTAGTGACCCTTCTCAGAATCCAGCAATTACAACAGATGCGAGTGCTTCGGGCGGCAAGTATGTGAAAATGAATGGTGGATCCATTTCTGTGACAGTGACTGCTGCAGAAACGAAAAACTATGCTATAAAAATTCATTATAAGAACAATTACGGTGGTTCAAAAGAAAATATTTTGGCTGTAGGTAGCAATACTATTGGTTCTATAGTATTTCCAGAAACTCAAGCAAGTACTTTTGAAGATGTGGAAAGTGTGGCTCGTTTGAATGCGGGGCAGAATACAGTTTCAATCAATAATTCTTGGGGTTGGATAGACGTAGACTATATTGAAGTCAGTGATTATGTAGCTGAAGCATTTAATATTAGCTCGACTGTTGTTACAGCAGGTGCTACAGAGGAAGCGCAAAAGCTATATACATTCCTTGTGAATAATTTCCAGAAGAAAACAATTTCTGGTGTGATGACAGGTGATGTTGCTATTGGAACTCCTTTAAAATCTCAGGCAGATGTTGTCGCAGTGCATACGGCTGGTGGAAAATACCCTGTTCTAGTGGGCTTTGACTTTTTATTTGCTACAGGAAAAGCTGGCGATGTAAATTCCTGGAATCAAGATTATACAAATGAAACAATAAAGCTTGCTAAAGAATTATGGGATTTAGGTGGTATACCTGCTTTTACATGGCATTGGAAAGACCCAAGTAATGCTGTAGATGCTTTTTATATTGAAGGAGCTCAAGGAGATGGTGACTTCACTACCTTTGATTATAGAACAGGCTTTAAAGCGGGTACAACGGAATGGGATACAAATTCAGAAACGTATAAACAAATCGTAGAAGATATCGATAAAATATCTGCTCTATTCTTGACTTTACAAGAACAAAAGGTAGCCGCCATTTTCCGTCCGCTTCATGAGTGTGGTGGCGCTTGGTTCTGGTGGAGTGCCGTAAGTAAAAGTGACGTACATTCAGGTGCGGAATTTGTAGCCCTTTACCGCTTAGTTTATGATCGTATGGTTAAAGTCAATGGCGTCAAGAACTTAGTTTGGAATTGGAATCCACAAACAGCGGCCTTAAAAGACTGGAATCCTGGAGAAGAATATTTCGATATTTTGAGCGTAGACATTTACAAT
>DUVD01000093.1 GCA_012841225.1 Fibrobacter sp. | reverse complement strand
TAATCCGCGTCGAGAAGGTCATTAATACCGACGACTTGGATGTCTTTTGAAAAATCTTGAACTGCTGCACGGAAAACCATGCGACCAATACGACCAAAACCATTAATACCGAGTTTAAGAGCCATTTGAGGAATCCTCATTTGTTGATTGTGAATATGCAGCTCTCACGATCGAGAGCCGACGGTTGCTTGCAAATTTATTTAAAATTATAGATATTGCTAGGAGTTTTTATTCTTTTTCTGCTTTAGGACCTGTTATGAATCGTACAAAATCCATTTTTCTATACTTTTTAGTCTGTTTTTGCCTATTAATGGTGATTTCTTGTGCTTCTTCGGGGGCTCCCCTTTCAGAAAAAAATGCAACTTCGGGTTTTCAAGAGAGCTCGCCTGTTACAAACAGCTCTTATTATGAAAGTCAAGAGTTCAGCAATACCAAAAAACTTGCTGCTAATGGAAAAATAAAACAGAACGGTTATCAATTCGAACTCCCTGGCGAGGACTGGGAAGTGGTCAGTGAAATCGGCAACGAAAATGTACCTCTTGAATTGTTTCAAAACAAAAGCGGACTTCGTGCTGTAGTGCAAGTTATTTCTTTGGAACAAGGAGAAGCACTTCAGATTATCGACCGCGCTCAAATAGAAATGCAGGGCTTTCAGACCTTAGGAAAAAAGGCTTCGTTAGCTAATACCGAAGCAACAGAAAAATTAAACAAAATGGGCGCCTTCTGGGAAGTGGCAGGGACGCGTTCCGACCTCCCCTACCAGGCCTGCGGTTTTGTTACAGGCGTAAACCAACGGGTTTACATGCTATCGATCTCACTTGCCGATTCAGCCTTGCCTCCAGGTCAGCTTAAAAAAGAATGGGAAGCCCTGTTTTATAATTTTAAAATAGATGAATCCCTTATAGAACAAGCCGGACCAGAGCTTTCACCTGAAAGCATCAAGAGCCATAAGTCTCAGTCTCTTGGTTACGACTGGAGCACTAAAGACACCTTGTGGCACTACTGGATGAGTGTTGCCAAGCAAAACAATGACCCCGATTTAATTCTCACTAACAAGAACGAAGACATTACTTTGTTTGTGTATGGAGCGAATGTCTCCCCCGATGAAATCAGTTCTCAAGACTTATTTAAAGTACTTCTTATGAGACTTGGCGTTGATCCCAATAGCCCTACCATCGATTCGCGAAGGCAACGAGGCGGCTCTGCTTCTTCATTTGTTCAAGATTTTGAGATGACACACCTTGTTGGTCAATATGATTTCAAATACAAAGGGCGCTATTTTTGGGAAAACGGACGTGCTATATTAATTGCAGGATGGACTCAAGGAGCCCTATATTCTAAGTACGAAAAAACTTTAACACGCGCTATTGATGGACTTAACCTAGATAAAAATCATGAATTTAAACCAAGTGCAAAGCAAAATAAATTCAACGCTGCTGTGCTAAGCCAGGTGGGCTTATTAAGGCTTGCCGAAAATCAACCTTTAGTAGCATTAAGTTATTTTGAAAAAGCAAATCGATTAGACCCAGAAGAACCCCTCTACCTTATTAACTGTGGCTTTGTCTATCAACTAAAAGAACTGCACGGCCCAGGAATCAGCTATTTTACAAGTCAATTAAACCTAGTTCAAAAAAACGGCAAGCTACTGTCTATTCTTGGCGAAATGTACGAGGCATTGTTTGACTACGCTAATGCAAGAAAATACGCCGAACTCGCCTTAAAATACACTCCCAATAATCCCGAATACATTATTAATTTAAGCGATGCCCTGTGGGGACTTGGGCAAAGGTCTCAATCCTTACAGGTCGTTCAATGGCTTTACGACAAGCAACCCTCCTCTAGGCTTGGCGTTTATTTGGCAAAAACTTACATGGGCTTAGATCAATACGCAGAAGCGGTAGAGGTCTTATATCACGTTAGAAATCGTTTTGGCACAAGCCTCGATTTAGGCCTTACCCTTATGGATGCGCTTGTCTTTTTAAAACGCTATGACGAGGCAATTGCCATAAGCGAAGAGGTGCTCGTTAAATCAAAACAAGATTACCGAGTATGGACTCAACGCGGTAAAATTCAATTTTATATTAAAAACTATAGGCAAGCAGAAAAATCGCTCACTCAAGCGCTACTACTCAGGAGCGATAACGAAGACGCAAAAAGCTACCTTTCAGCAACAAAGGCGTTTTTAGGCAAAGCCGATAACCGCACATTACAAAAGCCAATTACTCCAGTAGAGCCACGTGTTAAAAACCTAAAAAACCTCATTAATAAGAGCGTGGCTCAAAAAGCAAAAGAGTCGGATTTTTCGGCAGTCGTTCATTATAATAGAGAGGTTTTAAGAGTAGATAAGGGTAAACCCTGGGTGCGAACTGAAGAAGTGTTTATGGAGATTCTAGATCGAAGAGGAACGGCTATTTACCAAGAATTTGCCCTCGATTTTTTGCCAGGTTTTGACCGTTTATACCTCAATGCACTCGAGGTTTACGATTCCAAAATGAACTTAAAATACACGGCGACACTGCAAAATGCTTACATCACCTACGCCACAGAACTAGGCGGCACTAACGAATCGCAAACGGCGCACTTCCCTTTAACCCAGCTAGAGCCAGGCGATTATATCTACCTTCAGGCTTCTAGAACTAGCCTTGAAAACAAAGGCATTATTCCTTATACAGATTACATGTCTAGTCAAGAGATTCCCGTCGCCGAAACCTCTTTTAAAATCTATGCGGACACCTCAAAATTTGTCACCGAAGAGTACGGTCCTTTAGAGCGCATAGACTTTCCAGATGCTCGTGAATGGAAAATGCAAGAACCCATAGTAATCCGAAAAGAGCTTTATATGCCCGCCTACAGAGACTTTGGCGCCGGTCTTTTGTTGAC
>DUVD01000092.1 GCA_012841225.1 Fibrobacter sp. | reverse complement strand
GCTTTAGAAACGCCAGCATGGATAAAATCCCAAGGGAATACTTCGTCCAAAGCCCGCGTCTGGTATACCCAAGACACATCATAATCATTCTCTTCCCATATCGCTTCCCAGCCTTCAAAATTAATGCTCTTATTATCGCTCTCAAAAATGAGACCTTTTTTATATGCTTGGTAAATGAGTTTAGAAAGAGATCTGTCGCCGCGACTATAAAAAGCCTCTAGTAAAGAGGTTTCCCATGCGCTCCAGTTGATTTTGACATTGCGATGCTTGTAAAAACGCTCTCTTACAAAGCGAATGTGATCGAGCGCGGTCTCTTTGCTTACAAAAGGCGACCATTGTAATGGCGTAAAAGGCTTAGGAATAAAAATGCCCATACTAACAGCGATTTGGATTCCCTTAGAATGTGAACGGCCAATTTCTACCAGGTTTTCGATGAGTTCACAAAACTCTTCCATGTCTTCGAGAGTCTCTGTTGGAAACCCGATCATGGTGTACAACTTAATTTTAGTGAATTTATTAGCAAAGGCGTAGTCGGCGGCGTTGTACATGTCTTCGTTGCTAATGGTCTTGTTGATCATTTTGCGAATGCGAATGGAGCCTGTTTCGGGGGCGAATGTGGTGCTTCGGCCGCCTTTTAGTGCAGCGACTTTGCCTGCGAGAGTTTGCCCAAAACTGTTGACTCGAATGCTAGGCAGAGAGACGTCGATTTTTCCAAAAAAGGAATCGTCAATGATGGAGTCGGTTAGGGCTTCTACGGGTTGGTAGTCGGCGGTAGAAAGGCTAAGTAGCCCGAGTTCTCGCTCTCCTGTAGCTTGAATTCCCTTTTTTGCAATTTCTAAAACGTCATCAGCAGGTAGTTCGCGACAAGGGCGATACCAAATACCCGCTTGGCAAAATCGGCAGCCCTGGGTGCAACCGCGCATGACTTCTACGCTAAAACGGTTGTGGATAAGGCCCATGTTAGCGATTAAATTTTTGGTGGGGTAATTGGCGGCGAGCATTTCTGGAATGAAAACACGGCGCACGCCTTGAGTAGAAGAATAAGAACCGCTAGCTGGCTCGGCTGGTACCCATTGATCGTATTTGTTTTTTACCACAGGACGAAGCATTGGTACGTAAACGCCATCGAGCGCAGCTAATCGTTTTAGAATTTCACTTCGCTTGCATTTTTCGCGTCGACCTTCACCAATAACTCGCATTACCTCGACAATAGCGCGTTCGCCATCGCCAATCATAAAGGCGTCGAAAAAATCAGCAACGGGCTCGGGATTAGCCATAGCGGGGCCACCGCCAATCACGAAAGGCTCTGCTTCTTCTCGTTCTTCTGACCAAGTGCTAATCTGCGCTAGTTCTAGTACGTAAGGGACGTTGGTAAAGTTGAGTTCGGTTTGCAGAGTAATTCCAACTACGTCAAAATCGGCAACGGGTGTCCAAGTGCCGTGGGTGTAGAGCGCAATATCGTGGCGCTTCATCTGCTCTGCCATGTCAAACCAAGGGGCAAAGGCTACTTCGCAAAGTAAATCCGGCTCTTTGTTAATGACATGGTACAAAATGCGCATGCCATTATTAGACATCCCTATTTCGTAAATATCTGGAAATACAAATGCCATTTTGGCAAGCATTTCATTGTGATTTTTTAAAACACTGTTTGCTTCGCCACCCATGTAGCGAGCTGGGCTTTCTACAGAAGGAAGCGCTAAGCCTAATTTTTCGAGAATCGTCATATATAAATAAAGATAGAAAGGAAATAAGCCCTCTTTATTAATTAAAAACAACAAATCACTTTTTATCCCCTATCAAAAAAGGTAAATTACTAATCATGAATTGGATATCTTATTTCATTTGGGTTATTGCATTTGTTTTAGGGGTTGTTGTCGCCTATTTTGTGCCCGAGACCACTCTCCCATTAACCGCTAAATTTGTTTTTATCGGTTTTTGGGGTGC
>DUVD01000006.1 GCA_012841225.1 Fibrobacter sp. | reverse complement strand
CGTCGCCAATCTTTTGAGAAGTGGTATGTGCGATTATTTTTAACGCAAATGAATGTAATCGATCTTGACCCTACAAATCCAGAACAAGCCATGTCTCAGGCAAATGAAGCTTTAAAACGCCGTGAGGCGGTTGCCATTTTTCCGGAAATCACCATTTCTAGGACGGGCAATGTCAATCGATTTCGTTTAGATTATAGCACTGCTTTAAGTGGAGTCCCTGAGACTACGCTTGTGCCTTTTTATGTTCAAGGTCTTTGGGGCAGCTCTTACTCGATGTCTTCGGCGGGTTATCGCGACCGCATTCACAAGGCCGGCGACCGCTCTGTTTCTGTCGCTTTTGGAGAACCATTGCCAGTGGGCTCTTCTACGGTGGCTGTTAAAAACAAAGTGCAAGAGTTATCTATTACCGCTTGGGAAACCTATATCCGCACTCTTCGTCCGCTGGCCTCTAGTTGGATTCGCACGGCAAGGCGGGTGAAAAGCGCTCCTTCGGTGTTTAGTGCCGATGGGAATCATTTTTCTGGAACCTCGATGGCTGCCGCTGTTTTGGCTTTTGGTAAAATGATCGAAAAAAAGACAATAGGGGAAAAAAGAATCGCCATTTTGGTGCCGCCCACAGCGCCTGGCATTATTTCGAACTTGGCTTGCCTTATTAAGGCAAAAACGGTTATTAACTTAAACTACTCTAGCCCTGTTTCGACCATGAATTACTGCTGTGAGCAAGCCGGTGTCAAAACGATTATTGCCGCTCGGGCTTTTGTAGATAAGCTCACTGAAAAAGGCCTTGACTTAACGCCTCTTTTAGAAAACTACAACATCCTTTATATGGAAGACTTAAAAGCAGAGCTTTCTAAATTCTCTTTGATTCGCCATTTTATACGAGCTCGTATTTTGCCTGGTTGGTGGATTGAATTC
This sequence comes from Fibrobacter sp., assembly GCA_012841225.1. GTDB lineage: Bacteria > Fibrobacterota > Fibrobacteria > Fibrobacterales > Fibrobacteraceae > Fibro-01. Next base: position 5,400 of record DUVD01000006.1, on the reverse strand, counting down.
TGTGACTTTAAAAAAGTCTCTATGGACGATGTGGCTTCAATCTTATTTAGTTCGGGTTCTGAAGGCCTTCCCAAAGGAGTGGAGCTAACTCACTTTAATTTGATGGGAAACATTAAGCAGTGCATGAGTGTTTTGAATCCAGGTGCTGACGATGTGATGCTTGGGGTGCTACCACTTTTTCATGCTTTTGGATTCTCAATCACCTCCATGATGTGCATTGTAGAGGGAGTGCCTGTTGTTGCTTACCCAGACCCAACAGACGCCAAAATGATTGGTCGGCTTTGCGCAGAGTTTAAGGTGACCATTATGGTGGGCACAGGAACTTTTTTGCGCATGTGGGGAACCAACCGTTTTGTGCATCCATTGATGTTTGCAAGTGTTAGAGCGGTTTGGGCTGGTGCCGAAAAGATTCGCGAAGAAGTCCGCACTCTATACAGAAATAAATTCCAAAAAGAAATTTATGAAGGCTTTGGTACCACAGAAACAACCCCTGTGGCTGCTGTTAACACTTTAGATACTCTTATGGAAGATTTTTTAACTGTGCAACAGGGTAATAAACCCGGCACTGTAGGCGCTCCTCTTCCTGGAACACAGTTTCGTATAGTGGATCCAGATACAATGCAAGAATTACCGATTGGCGAAGATGGTCTCATTTTAATAGGTGGGGCTCAAATTATGCGAGGTTACTTAAATGATCCAGAGCGCACAGCTCAAGTCATCGTTATTTTCGATGGACGACGCTGGTATAAAACGGGTGACAAAGGTCATGTAGACGAAGATGGTTTCTTGACCATTGTAGACCGTTATAGCCGTTTTGCCAAGATTGGTGGCGAGATGGTGAGTTTGGGCTCTATCGAATTTAAAATTTCAGAGTCTATGGTTCTTGATGGCGTTGATTTTTGTGCCGTGGCCGTTCCCGATGAAATAAAAGGCGAGCGTGTTGCTCTTCTCTTCTCTGGTGAGGAGGCTGCGGAAGACGAAGTCCGAGAAAAGATTAAATCACTAAACTTTCCTCCTTTAATGCAACCATCGCTTTTCTTTAAAGTAGAGGACTTGCCTAAACTGGGCTCTGGCAAATCGGATTTTGTGAAATCTAAAGTACTCGCCGTAGAGTTACAAAATCAAAGAAACAAGTAATTGGACGTTCAATAAAAAAACTCCCCAAAATGCGGGGAGTTTTTATTTCGTCACTATCGTTCTAGTTTAAAATAAACTGCTCCTAAAGGGGGTAGTTGAATTTCGATAGACCAAGGCTTGCCTTGCCAAGGTGTATCTTGCGTAGCAACTTGGCCAAAATTGCCTACATTACTGCCACCAAATAAATCGGCATCAGAATTGAAAATCTCTTTCCAAACTCCTGGAGAAGGAGTTCCTAGTCGGTATGGGGCGCGTGGGACTGGTGTGAAGTTAAAGACACATAAGATTTTATTACCCCGTGCATCTTTTCGTACAAAGCTGACTATAGAGCTGTCGGCATCATCGCAGGAAATCCATTCAAAGCCATCTGGGTGGTGATCGACTTCCCAAAAAGCGGATTCTTTCTTGTAAACGTCGTTTAAAATCCGTACCATGCCGTGCATTTTGCCATGTGGCTCCCAACCTAGCAGATGCCAGTCGAGGGATTGCTTTTCATTCCATTCGCGGAATTGCCCAAAGTCATTACCCATAAAGTTAAGCTTTTTTCCTGGGTGTGCGTACATAAAGGCATAAGTCAATCGTAGGTTAGCAAACTTTTGCCAAATATCACCAGGCATTTTAGCGAGCATACTGCCTTTACCGTGAACCACTTCATCGTGGCTAAAAACTTGAATAAAGTTTTCGGAATAGGCGTAAATCATGCTAAATGTTAGTTTGTTATGATGGTACTTGCGATGAATAGGCTCGTGTTCAATGTAACTTAAGAAGTCATTCATCCAGCCCATGTTCCACTTATAATGAAATCCTAAGCCGCCTTGGTCTGGTGGGCGAGTGATGCTTGGAAAACTAGTGGATTCTTCGGCGATTAAAATAGCGTGAGGGGTTAATTTCCCCATAATGCTATTAAGGTGCTTTAAAAACTCCATGGTTTCATAATTGATGTTGCCACCGTCTTTATTAGGAACCCAGCCGCCTTCTTCTTTACCGTAGTCTAGGTAAAGCATGCTCGCGACGGCATCGACGCGAAGCCCATCGCAATGAAATTCGCGCAGCCAGTACATAGCATTTGAGATTAAAAAGTTGGATACTTCTTTGCGCCCTAAATTAAAAATGTAAGTGCCCCAATGAGGGTGTTCGCCTTGGCGGGGGTCGGCGTGCTCGTAACAAGCGGTGCCGTCAAAACGGCCAAGAGCATGCGTATCTTTAGGAAAGTGCGCCGGAACCCAATCTAAAAGAACCCCTATTTCATTTTGGTGGCAAAGGTCTACAAAACGACGGAATTGATCTGGAGTGCCGTAACGACTTGAAGGAGAAAAATACCCTGTTACTTGATAGCCCCAAGATTCATCTAGTGGATGTTCGGCAATGGGCATAAGTTGCAAGTGTGTGTAATGCATTTCTTTTAGGTAGGGAATCAATTGGTCGGCGAGTTCATCCCAATTTAAAAAACGATCGGGATTATGCGGATCGCGCTTCCAAGAACCAGGGTGTACCTCGTAAATGTTCATTGGTGAACCAAAAATGCGAGTAGCATGATGGGTGTCCATGTAAAGCTTATCGTTCCATTCGTAGCCATCTAAATGCGTGGTGACAGACGCAGTAGCGGGGCGCATTTCGCTTAGTTTAGCGAGAGGGTCTATTTTTGTATGTAGAGCACCGTCAGGACCATGAATTTCGAATCGGTAAAGCTCGTTTTCTCTGAGATGTGGTACAAAAATTTCCCATATCCCCGTGGAGCCAAGCATACGCATAGAGTGGCGTTTGCCATCCCAGCTATTAAAATCGCCTACTACAGCGACAGCGCGTGCATTTGGAGCCCAAACTGCAAAGTGAACGCCAATAACGTCTTGATGCTCAATCACATTAGCACCCATTTTGCGGTAAAGTTCATAGTGATTGCCGACAGAAATCAAATATTGGTCGTATTCCGAAATCACGGGAGAAAAAGCGTAAGGGTCAACTACGCTGTAATGAGTACCATCGGGTAGTTTTATATGTAATTTATACAAAAAGCGATCGAATTCTATGTCTAGAACTGCTTCGAAAAAACCGGTGTCGCCGACTTTGACAAAATCAAATTCCTCTTTGCTATCTAGTGATTCGCCTTGAACAAAAGCCGCATGAGGTTGGTAGGTTCTAATGGCGGTTTTAATGCCTTTATCGGTTTCTAAGGGGTGTATTCCTAAAAAAGAAAAGGGGTCTTTACAGTCAAAATGCCAAATAGCGTTCATTTGAGGTTTTGATAATGTCGTAAATTGAGTCCAATCCATAAGAACCTTTTTGTAAAAAGTGCAATGTAATTCATATTTAATTCTTAATATAACTTAAAGAGTGCGTTTTTATCCAAAAAAAACAGCTTTAAGTAAAGCTTAATAAAATGGATTAAGGTTTTAGAAGGTTTTTCGGCTTGACTACCTGTTAACGGCTTGGACTGTATAGTCTTCCGCTCAGTCAAAGCCGTCCAATAATGTCAAAAAAAAAAATTTATTTCTGATTAAATATTTTTGTATTAAGCAGAGTTTTGTTTTCATTTTTTACATGAAGGATATAAACTCCAGGAAGTAGCGTGTTCACGCTTATTTCTGTTGTTTTACTTTCGCCGAATTCTTTTTTGCTTAAAACTAGATTCCCTTTTAGATCATATAGTTCAATGCTAAGCGCTTTTGTTTCTTTTGGAATGTAAACAGTCAAGACTCCTTCATGCAATTTAGTTTGCACATTGGAGAGCGCCGATTTTTGAATAATAGAACTCGGAAGGTTTGATTTTTTTATTTGAACGTTATCTAAACAAAGGCTTTCAATGGAACTGCCTACGTTAAAACTAAGGCGACTATTTGAATCATTAGGATTCTTCATCTTAAAAACAAGGCTATAAGTCTTTTTTGTGGCACTTAAATCTATTGATTTAGCAGGGTCTAAGTAGCTTGTCCATGGATCAGTGTGCTTTTCTACGTTGACTTCTATTGATCTTGAATTTGGTGCATAAGCATCAAAAAGAAGTTCATAATTTTGATCTTGTTCTAAAATAAAGCCCGATTGAATTAATTGGATTTGATAATTTTCAGTACCAATGCTGCTAATATCGATGCAGTATTCTTGAGCGAGCACTTTTCCTTGAGCTTCTCCAGCCCATACATTAAGAACCCAAGGGGCTACACCTTGATCAAACTTGCCGTTTAGAATGGTGTCGCGGTAAGTCGGTTCAACCTCACCTCCACTAAACTGCCAATAGTCGAGATTAAATCCACTTCCTTTGAAAACCAAGAAAAGATCTTGAATGCCTTCTGCCTTGGTTACGCTTACTGAATCACGTTTCCATGTGGTAGCACCGCCGGTGTTGCGAATAGGAAGAGTGCCGATTAAGGTGCCTGTTTTGGAACCGAAACGAAGTTCAATGCTGCCCCCTTCTGTAGTAGAAGCATAACTAGCGGTAAAAGACTTAGGTCCTGCTGTTCCAAAGTCAACATGTCGCACCTTTAGGTAATCTCCATTGTCAATTTTGGTGACGTATACCCCTGTGGTAGGTGATTCTGCTGTTTTTAACCCTTCCGACCATGCCATCGTCTCTGCTTCTACTCGTTTATAAGGGTTAAGAGTCGCCACCGGACTCGGTCCTTTTTCTGTAAAGTTAAGCCTAGGGATAGACCCATTAGCACCAAAATCAAAAGATTCTACTGATGTAGATCGGCGATAACCACCTCCATTGGGGAGATTGCCGGTATGGTAGAAAAAATAACCCTTGCCTTTATATTCGATTACCGAAGGATGGTTGGTGAAGCTGCCTTTATTGCTCCCTCCGGCCATAATTTCTCCTCCGTAGGTCCAAGGACCAGTGGGGCTTGGAGCAGTAGAGTAACCTATAGGCTCTGATATAGGGCCGGCCGCAAAAACCATATAATACAAATCACCCCTTTTAAATGCCCATGGCCCCTCTTCATAAGTGGTTGGACGGTCAGGATTTCCTGCTCGTGTTCCAAAGCTTTTAGTCGTCATGGGGACCTGCTGAATGCTCCCCGAATAACTAATCATATCTTCATTTAATTTAACATAATAAAGCTTGGGATTACCCCAGTAAAGGTAAGCTTGCCCATCGTCATCGATGAACACCGTAGGGTCAATATCGTCCCAAGATTGCTTAATTAAAGGCTTGCCAATAGCGTCCTTGTAAGGTCCAGTGGCTTTATCTGAGACGGCGACTCCAATAGAAGGCTGATTAGAACCAGGAAGCCCTACTGTTACGTACCAATAGAATTTTCCATTTCG
>DUVD01000091.1 GCA_012841225.1 Fibrobacter sp. | reverse complement strand
TGAATCCAGGAGCCGTTCGCCATATTTCGGATTCCTTGCTTAGTGCGTTGCCTATTATAAAAGCCAGCCCAGCCACGGGTAAGTTGGTCAAGGTATCAAATACTTCCTCTGATATTGAAAAGTTTTCTTACATGCTCGGTGCGGAGTTTGGCACTCAATTTAGTTCTATTGGCGCTCAATTAGAAACAGACCTTTCGGCAGTTCATTTTAAAGTGGGCTTACAAGATGGCGCTCACCAGCTTCGCGATTCTACTTATGTGGCTCAGTTACCAGAAGACTCACTTCGCGCCGTCGGTCGTCGTTTCTCTGAGAAAGGGAATGCTCTTCAGCAAAAAGCGCAAAAGCAAGCGATGGAAGAACAAGCTAAACTAAAAGAAAAAATAGGCGGATTGGTAGGAGACACTCTTGCCGATGGCACGCCTGCTAAAATTAACTTCACATTGAAGGTGAGCGCGTTGAATTCTAAGATTGAATCGCTAGCCCCTTATGCTAAAAAGCCACTCTTTATTTTTTATTACTCGACTACATGCGGCCATTGTTATTCTGTGGCTCCTAAAATCGATGAATTTGCTGCGAAATTCAAGCCCGATGGCTTGACCACGCTTGCCATTACCTCTGGTGGCAACTCCAAAAAAAGCATTCGTTCTTTTAGCGATGATTTAAAAATTAAAAACATGGAAATTTTGCTAGACGAAGAACGTATGTTTGGTGAGCTTTATGGTGACGGTTATGTGCCTAAGTTTTACTTAGTACGCCCTGATGGTACTTACAAAAGATACCCATCGTTCGAAAAAGACCTTAGTGAAATCGAGGCGGACGTGAAGGCTTTACTTAAAAAATGAGTGCAATTGCAGCTGAATTTGATGTCGTAGTTGTCGGCGGCGGACACGCTGGTATAGAAGCGTCCCACGCTGCTTGGAAGCTCGGTGTCAAAACGGCGCTGCTCACCATGAGCATTGATGCCATTGGGCGTATGTCTTGTAACCCTGCTATAGGTGGGCTTGCTAAAGGGCAGATTGCCCGTGATGTCGATGCGCTCGGTGGATTAATGGGCCTCTTAACCGATAAGGCTGGCATTCAATTCCGCATGCTAAACAGAAGCAAAGGTCCCGCTGTTTGGGGGCCTAGGGCCCAGTGTGACATGAACTATTATAGTGAGCTGGCGCGAGACGCAATTGCCTCTTTACCAGGGCTTACTTTAATAGAAGGGGAGCTAGCTTCTTTTACAAAGCTTCCAGACGGCCGTTTGGAGCTTGCTTTACTAGACGGTTCTAGGTACATTTCTAAATCGCTCATTATCACAAGTGGCACATTTCTCGCCTCTAAAATGTTTACCGGTTATGAAACGAGTGCCGGTGGCCGTGTTGGAGAACCCAGTGCAGATAAGCTGTCTGAATGTTTAACGCATGCGGGGATTGCTTTGCGTCGCTTAAAAACTGGGACGCCTTTGAGATTAGATCCCGACTCCATTGATTTTGATGAATGCGAAGTCCAACGCGGTGACGACGATCCTTGGCTCTTTAGTGACAGAGAAAAAACGACGTTAAGCAATAGTGGTTGCTGCTGGATTACTCGAACGAATATGGAGACTCACCGTATTTTACGTTCCGGATTTAAAGATAGTCCCTTGTTTTCGGGGCGCATCAACGGCAAAGGCCCTCGTTATTGCCCTAGCATCGAAGATAAAATAAGCCGTTTTGGAGACAAGGACGGGCATCAACTTTTTATGGAACCAGAAACTCGCGATATTGGCCGAGTCTACCTAAATGGCTTTAGTTCTAGCTTACCTGCCGACATTCAACTGGCGGCACTGCACACCATGGATGGCTTGAAGCACGCAAAAGTTTTACAAATAGGCTACGCGGTCGAGTACGATTCAGTAGACGCCACTCAGTTGCACCCGACTTTTGAGTCTCGACACTATGCGGGTTTGTATTTTGCAGGGCAAGTTTGTGGCACTAGCGGTTACGAAGAAGCTGCTGGGCAGGGTTTAATGGCTGGCATTAATGCAGCGCTCAAAATAAAAGGCGAACCTCCTTTTATTTTAGGCCGTTCAGAGAGTTACATCGGCGTTATGGTCGACGACCTCGTGAACATCTTACTCGATGAACCTTACCGCATGTTTACGAGCCGCGCTGAGTACCGCCTCTTTTTAAGGTCCGATAATGCCGAAGCGCGCCTTAAGGCAAAAGCGCGTCAAATCGGCATGATTTCAGATCGCGATTGGGAGTCTTGGAAGCAAAGAGAACTCCTCACTCGAGATGTTCGAGAGTTTTTATCTCGCGAATCGGGTTTACCAGCGCAGGTGAATCCAATTCTTAAACAAAGCAATCAGGCCCTTGTTTCAGAAAAAACGCGTTGGATTCAAGTGCTTCGTCGCCCGGGCATTAACCCTGAACAATTTTTCGCAGCGGTTTGCCCAGAAAAACAACTGCCCCGCCGAGACCAATGGTTTTTATACGCGGAAGAAATCTATCGCGGTTTCTTTGAACGACAAGCGCGAGAAATTGAACATCAAAAGAAAATGGAAAAAATTAGACTTTCTCCAAGCATTAATTACATGGCGATTTCAGCCTTGAGTTTTGAAGCGCGTCAAAAGTTAACTGCCCAAAAACCAATGACAATGGGGCAAGTCAGCCGCATTCCAGGCGTGCGCCAAGGCGATATTACTGTTTTAGCCCATTGGCTTGAAACGACAAGAGGCGTGTAATTTAAAACCTAAACCTTTAATTACTCTGCTTTTTTACTATATTGCGAACCGTTCTGTTATTTAAATACCCCGAGGTTCTCATGTCCGATATCGAAAAGAAAACACAAGAAAGCAAGCCTCAAGAAACTAAATCCCAAGAAAAAAAAGCTCCAGCTCAAAAAAAGCGCACTAATGCTGCTCGTCCTGCCAAAACGGGTCGTCCTTTTAAGAAAGGCGCTCCTTTTGTTCAAAAGCCTGTTACTTTTGTTGATTCCCTTGAAGATCGTTTCCCTGCTTTAGCAGCCAAGCTCAAAAAACAAGTTGAAGATGGTATTAAGCGTAAAATCAAAGACGCCCAATCCGATCCTAAAGTGCAAAAAGCAAGTGCCAAATACGGAGCAAACTAATTTTTTTGTGTTTTAATTCCTAAAAAAAAAGCCCGCGATAAGCGGGTTTTTTTTGTAAATACATTTTGAAAAAAAGTATATTTGATTTTAAGTCAAATGTGATTCAGTTGTATGATTAAAGTAGGGGTTTTTAAAGAGTATACTTATGAAAAAATGGATGGCGTATATTTTATTGGGTCTCATAGCCTTTTTATCTCTTGAAGGTTGTTCTTCTAAGAATTCCATTAGAATTCGTTCAAATTTTTGGACTCAGAAAGGAAGGTATATACAAGTGCCATTTCCTGAACCAGTGGAATTAACGCTTCCTATTGAAGAATATGAAAAATGGTCTTTCAACGTTGATGTATTCACTAAAGATGTTTTTCGGGTGAATTTAGTATTGGTTTCAGACCAAGATGTTCCTGTGATGCAGTTTGGAATTCGAGGATGTTCTATTGATTTGCTAAAGCAAGATTCCAGCTTTAATTCTCCTATAATGCAAGGCGATTCGGCGTTTGTAATGTATTTCCTTGATTGGGATAAAGAGAATTCTTTTACTCATTTTGAGCCATTAAAAAATGGATCTGTGGTATCTAAAACTTGGTATGCAAAGGATGGATTTGGCGTTCTTTGTGTGAAAGGGGATGATGCCTACCAAAAATGCAGTGCCGCAAAGTTAACTAGCAATAATAATTTGTATGTATTGATGGCCTCAAATAGTAATCCTTTAAATAACCCAGGGGTTTATGTAATGAATGCCATGGAGTCTTTTAAATCTTATAGGCCATAATTTTAATCATGGCTTCAATTTCTTAGCTCGAATTATTGATTTTAAGTCAATAAAAGAAAAATGGTAAAGAAACTTCAATGCTAAAAAGCAGACAAATGAAATTAATATTTCATCAAAATAGCGTTTAATACGTTGTTTTGATTTTTAATAAGTCAATAATAGGTTTTTGAATTTGGATTATATTTTTAATACCTATCTTTTAAATGTGTGGTGCATGGGAATGAAACTCAATCCAGGATAAAGATGAAATTTTTTTTCTTTTATTGCCTTTTTCGCATCACTAATGAGCATTCCTCTTTTAATGACAGCTTGTCTTGATACGATTGAAGTCGTTGAAACGGTTGATCAAGAAACACTTGATGGGCTGAGTAAAGTAGATACTCTCTATATAAAAGATACTTTGGTGTTAGTGGAGCGGATGTCTGTTTATGACACCTCTTTTATTTATGATACGGTAAAAACTATAGATACTTTAGTTCAAATAGATTCGTTGTGGATTAAAGACACCTTAGTTCAAATCGATTCATTATGGATCAAAGACACCTTGATTATAAATGATCAATCGGTTGTTTATGATACTTCATTTGTGTATGACTCTGTTTTTGTTTATGATACATTAACAAGAATTGATACCTTAGTGATTAAGGATACTTTGTTTATTAAGAATGAAGTTCATAATGCGGTAAGCTACTTTGTTTCTATTGAAGATATCATTAAAAATTTAAAAGCAACAGAAAAAGTGACTTTTGTCATTCGTCATGCAGAAAGAGGTGATGATACGAGTATTAGCGGTGGATTGAATGAAAATGGTATAACTCAATCCAAAGAACTAGGGCAGAAATTAGCCGGAATAGATGATATTTATTTTATGCATTCTAATTTCAAACGTGCCGTAGAAACATGCCAATATATTGCAGAAGGTAAAGGTCAAACAGTATTTGAACACGATACGATCATGGCTTTAGTGGATTCTTGGTATGTTTTTGATAAGCCTAAATTTGAAGCCTATAAAAATAGTAACGGTGGTGGATGGTCGGTGATTTCTAGGTGGGCTTACACCTCTAAATTTTCGGATGCTTTTTACGATCTAGACGAGCATAGTTTATTTTTAGAAGAAAATTATTTTGCTCCGAGTTATGCTGAAATATCTCGTTATTCAATGGCCGTATCCCATGATCAAGTGCTTGTTCCTTTTGTTGCTTGGGCCACTAATCGACAAGTAGATCTTCGTCAATACGAAACAAGCAAATGGCTGAACTACCTTGCAGGAGTGGCTATTATTGTAAATGAAAATAATGAATATCGCTACATCCCTGTAAAGGGATTAAGTAGCGGGACAATGTAATCTCTAGTAGCTCTTGATTGGGTATTTGAATTACTTAAAATTCTATACCCCTAACACCTATATAGCGAACTTGATTTTGACTATTCACGATAATCGCTAGACCACTTAGGTAATCAATCCACCATGCACCTTTACGTTTGCGGTAGTTGACCTGTTTGTCTGTTGCATAAACAACGAGAGGCACAATAAATTCATCGTGGCTGATAATCATTTTTGCTTTATCCATAACGGCATAATCTTTGACAAAGAAGGAATCGATGACTTCTTGGTTGCGTGTTGCAAAGTCATAGAACGCATCGGCAAATAAACTATCGTAAGCCCAGAAGGAAACCACTGAGTTAGAATTGGTATCTTTGGAAATATAGGTTTCTCGTATAAGCGTGTCCTTGATATACCAGCTACTAGTGAGTTCTGGGATCGTATCATGAGCGAGAGTTAGAGTATCTTCTCCGCGGCCAAGGGCTATGAAATTACAGGTTTCTTTGGTACGCACAAAGTCCGTGTGTGCATAGGCAAATTTGGCACTCCCGAGCAATTTGGCGCCAACAGTCATCGCTTGGATTTGGCCTTCAGGAGTCAATGGAGATTCTTTAAGCACACTGGTTTCGCGCTCTGCGTGGCGAAGTACAAATACAACCTTCTCGTCGCATTTTACATTTTTCCAGACATCTGCAATTTCAGCTAGGCCAATAGAATCTAGTACGATTTCGGAAGGGGCGTAGTTATCACAGCTGAGATCTGTGCTTGAACTTAATCCAGGGATATCGCTAGCAGAACT
>DUVD01000090.1 GCA_012841225.1 Fibrobacter sp. | reverse complement strand
TCTTAAAAAAAATAGAAGTACAGACCCTCAAAGCGGGCATCTGGCTAAACGTTATAATGGCGGTTTGTGGTTATGTGGGCTATTATTTTTCGCACTCTTACGCCCTCGCTTTTGACGGCAACTTTAGTTTTGCTTCCGCAATCACTTGTTACATAGCCATGCAGATCACCAAAAGAAAAGACGTCAGCAACGCCAAATACCCTTATGGCTATTACAGCTACGAAAACGTCTACGCACTCTTACAAGGCCTGCTCCTCATAGCAATCACCTTTTACGCCATCATAGTCGGCGGCACCAATATCATTCATTACGTCAAAGGAGCCCCAACAGAAACTTTAAAAATGGTTCCGCTTTTAATTTACACAATTGGCATGCTGTTTTTTTGTGCTGGCGTTTGGCTGTACTACAGAAGACAACTAGAGCGGAGCGGCGGTCAAAGCCCAGTCCTTAAATCAGAAACAGTAGCTGCTTTTATGGATACCTTCATCACCTTAGGCACGGGAATAGCTTTAATACTAGTTGCATTAATCCCACTAAATCACTTTTTTGGCTTTTTAAGCTACATCGGTGACTCCATCATCGTGATCATCATTTCTGTATTTATTATCCGAGAACCCATTCGCGTTGTCTCCCAATCATTTTACTCCTTAGTAGGGCGATCGATATCAAACAAAAAAATCAAACGTCGTGTCAAAGACATATTACTCGAAACGGCAAAAGGGGAGTATCAACTAATTGAATTCCACTTGTTTAACATAGGCAGCAGTTTTCAGGTAGTAGTGCATCTACACCCTTATTTTGTAGTCCTCGACATGGACAATTACCGTGAGTTTAGCAAAAGACTAGAGACTCGTTTACAAAAAATATTTCCAAATCTTATTCTAGAAATACTATTAAAATAAATCAATTTTGGGTTTGGTCGACGATAGTACCAAATAGAATTTGAAAACAAGTGGAATGAAGTAAAATGTCAATATTGAATTAAAAAAAATCCCTGTTTTTACAAACAAGGATTCATAAGTTAAAATCACTTTTATTTTCTCGTATAAATTTCGACTAAAGGAATTGCGACTCCAACACCTAACACCTCAGTATCATGAAAAAGCCTAGTGTTAAAGTTGAGCGTGGTCTTATCAATAGAAACGGCTAACATAGTTTCCTTCATTTCTAGACAATCGCCCATTGGTTTTAAAACTAAAACAGATTGTTCGATTCTCCAAAGACCAGCTTGTGGATCGGGGCAGTGTTTGTCTATATAGTTAGGATCGGTAGTAAAATTGTATTCAAAAGAGCCGTCCAAATTAAATTTAATGGTGCTTGGCGGGTTGTATTGGAACTCCGGCGTTGCAAAGTCATCCTTTGTATAAAGCCCGTTTAATGCCCAAGTGCCTTCTAAGCATTTAGCAGAAAGCCCACCTTCGCAGCTTTCGGCAAGAATTTCTGCTTTAGTAGGAGTGCCGCTACAAGCGAACAAAAATAAAGAGCCAAACAAGAGAGAAAACAGTGCTTTTTTATTCATAAAAACCCCAATATGTTTAATAAACAAAATATATATAAAATAAAGGCACCGCAAACAAAAAATGGAGTGAAATGCCTAATAATGGACTAAATTCGCCTTTAGTCGACAGGATAAATGTTTATAGCCTGTTCTGTTAATAACGATACTTCGGGGGTGCTCTGGTTTGATTCGTCATCGCTACTCGCGATTCCTCACCCCTACGGGGCGTGTCGCAGGC
>DUVD01000089.1 GCA_012841225.1 Fibrobacter sp. | reverse complement strand
GTCCATTTTAAAAGAATAGTGATGTAATAAAAAGGCACAGCGACAATAGGCGCTACTGTATTAGCCTGTTTCACCCCTACTGTTTTAGGCGTAATCTCTCCAAATAACAAAATAGCAATTGTCAAAAATACAGGTAAAATCATTTGCTCTATTGAGCTTAATCTTTTAACGGCAAGCGCCGTTGTCGCATAAACACCCATAGTGTTTGTTACTGTATTCAGAATTAAAACAGAGGCGATATAAATATCGATATTCTTTTTAACATGAGTAATATATTTTGCCGTAAAACTCTTTTTTTTCTGTAAAGACTCGACCACTGCATGTGAAACGCTATAAAACGAAGCTTCTGTCACAGAACAAAAAGCAGAAAGCAAAAGCGTTAATAAAACGGTTACTGCAATAAGGGCCATAAATCCGACTCCAGAGCCCAAACAAAATCTTCATCAAAAGAAGAAATAAATTGAGCTAAACTTTGAAATGAAATTCTACTGATATAAGATTTTTTGGGTATTAATGGAACCAGCTCGATTTGTTTAAAGCCCTTAATTTTGGCGAGCTTCATGGCTGCATTAATAGCGTCATCTAAGCCTCCAAGCGCATGTACCAAGCCCTTTAGCAATGCTTTTTCTCCAATAAAAACTCGTCCACCGCCAAGCTCCTCGTCCACTTTATTTTGAGGGATTTTGGTGGCGTCCGACACCACTTTGGTGAAGCGTCCATAAAAATCATCCATGTATTCTTGAAGGGCCTCTTTCTCCACTTCAGAAAAACGGCGTGTAAAACTTTCGGCGTCGGCATGCTCATGTGTTTTAACAGTCTCTGCACGAATTTTTAATTTTTCAAGTAAGCCTGAGGTATTTATTTTACCGCCATAGATTCCGATGCTACCAACAATAGATGTTTTTTCAGCGATGATCGTGTCCGCTCCACAAGCGATGTAATAGCCTCCAGAAGCGGCCATATCGCCAATACTTGCTACCACAGGAATTCCTGATTTAGATAAAACTTTTAATGCGCGCCATATTTTTTCTGAGGACTGCGCCCCACCACCAGGCGAATTAATGCGCACAATAAGCGCCTCATATTGCTTGCTATTCATCACCTCATCTATAAGCGCTAAAGCCTCTCTTTCGGTATTGCCATCGATTGTCCCTTCAATATTCAAAATGGCCATGCGGTTTCGCTGAGCCCAGTCATTGGTGAGGATCTTCTTAGCTGTGGGCTCCCAGGTAACGGCCTTCGCTTGAGGAACATCTAATTTAAAAAATTCTTTTAAAGCATAAGCAGGTAGTTGATCTACATAAAGAATGGTATCGATCAACTTACGATCGAGTGCGGACTTAGCTGTCAATAAAGGTTTTTTAACAAAGTCTTCCACATTAAAACCTGAAGGGAGTCGCTGGTCAAAATCTTCGGTTAAAACTTTCCACCACTCATTATAGAGCATTTCTCTATCGGTACGAGCCTCTACAGACATCGAGTCCATGGTATAAGGCTCCACCGCCGACTTATATTCACCATGCCGTAAAAACTGAACGTCAACACCAATCCAATCTAAAAAGCCTTTATAATAAAGGGATGTTCCAGAAAGTCCTGTTAAATTAATTCGGGCTGCAGGGTTTACCACAATGCGATTTGCCGAGGCGCTTGCTAGTAAAACAGTCGGTCTAACATCATCGAGGTAAGCAATGACCTTGCGATTTGAATGGCGAAGCGCAACGATTCCCCGTTGAATTTCCTTAGAAATAGCGGCCCCACCGCGATAGCCAGAAAAATCAAAGATGACAATACCTGTGGTTTTATCGTGCATGATTTGCTCAAAGTGGTTGCGAATAGTCCAAACACTCATCGAAGGGTCCTTAAAAAAAGCAAACTTTTCGTTGACTTCTTTAACAGGTAAGCTAAGAGGCACTCGCACTATTTGCGAACGACTGTAGGCATTTGGGTTTCTGGAACGGTGATAGCCAAACGAAAAACGGCGAGGGATAAAGTCGTCATAGAGAGTTACTGCTGTATTGACATAAGCACCCAGTGGGTAAGATAATGAAAGTTTATATTCTTCGGATTCGCCGTATATGGGAATGTGAAAACTAAGCTCCACTCCCTCAAACGAGGTTTGTAAAAACAGCTGGTGAGTTTCTAAATTCTGCATATCCCAACCGATGGTTAGAACGCGCCCTAGGCGTAAAGCGGCTCCGACTTCTTGCACTCGTTTTGCTTTTTTTGGACCCAGTTGCCCTAAATCAAAACTGGTAAAACCTAAAGAAAAAAGCGGAGAAGGCCTCCATAAAAGCCCAGGCGAATAACTGGCTGTGGTTCCTTTAAAATCGGCACTGCGAAAAGCGGTAAGGCGATGCCCAAAAAAGAAGGCGCGATCAAATAAAGGAAAAGCATGAGTCAAGTGCCAACGAGATTCGTCTAGGCCTTCTCGGCCTTGCCGGTAGTCAAACGAAAGACCAAATAAACCCAAGTTTAATCCTAGCTGCAACTGGTGCACCTTTTCGGGGCTAAACTCGTAAGACACTAAAGCGCCTCTAGAATCAAATGCCGATAGCCCGGCTGGATTAGCAAATAAGCCCTGTTCGTCTGTTAAAGAGACAAATGACTCCCC